>JBEANZ010000110.1:0-11556 GCA_041165185.1 Verrucomicrobiota bacterium
CCCCCCCCCCCGCCCTACACCGCTTCGCGGCGCGCGCCATCATCGCCGTCCTCGCTTGCGCCTCCGCCGGTCTCTGCGCCGCCGACTGGCCGATGCTCGGCGGCCGGCCTGATCGCAACAACGTCTCCGCCGAGAAAAACGCCCCCGTCGATTGGGACGCCGGCGAGAAGGGTGCGCCGAAAAACATCAAGTGGAGCGCGCCGCTCGGCCGCGTGACCTGGGGCGCGCCGGTCGTCGCCGGCGGCCGCGTCTTCATCGGCACCGACAACGACCCCGCCACGCCCGCCGAGCAGCGCGGCGTCGTGAAGTGTTTCAGCGAGGCCGATGGCAAACTCCTCTGGTCGGCTTCGCACGAGAAGCTGAAAAACCCCGGCGAGGACGACGGCTCCATCGGCGTGTGCTCGACGCCGGCCGTCGCCGGCGATCGCGTTTACTACGTGAGCAACCGCGCCGAGCTCGTGTGCCGCGCGGTGGAGGACGGGCGCGAAGTCTGGTCGCTCGACCTGCGCGCCAAGCTCGGCGTGTTGCCCAACCAGGCCTCCGCCTCGTCGCCGCTCGTCGTCGGCGAGCGCGTGTTTGTCGTCACGGGCAACGCCGCCGACTACAAAACCGGGAAAATCAAGAACCCCACCGCGCCGAGTTTCCTCGCGGTGGATCGCGCGACGGGCGCGGTGGTGTGGTCCGACCATTCGCCCGGCGAAAAAATCATGACCGGCCAGTGGGGCTCGCCCGGCTACGGCGTCGTCGACGGCGTGCCGCAGGTGGCGTTTCCCGGCGGCGACGGCTGGCTCTACAGTTTCGAGCCGGCGACCGGGAAGCTGCTCTGGAAATTTGACGGCAAGGCGCACGAGAAGCGCTCCGCCACGGGCGAACCGGAGACCACGTTTCAGTTTCTCGCCGCGCCGGTGTTCGCGGGCGGCCGCGTCTACGCCGCCATCGGCGAACCCGAGGCGGGCTCCGGCCCGGGCGCGCTGCGCTGCCTCGACGCGACCAAGCGCGGCGACGTGACCGCGACCGCCGAGGTGTGGCGGCTCGGCGGCGAGGCCTTCAACGACAGCCTCTCGATGCCCGCCGTGGCCGACGACCTCGTATTCGCCGCCGACGCGCCCGGCTACCTCTACTGCCTCGACGCCGCCACGGGAAAAAAGCTCTGGTCCGACGATCTCAAGGCCAACATCTGGGGCTCGCCCCTCGTCGTCGACGGCAAGGTCTACGTGCAATCCTCCGAAGGCGCCGTCGGCGTCTACGCGGCGACGCGCGAGAAAAAACGCCTCGCGCTCAACGCCACGCTGCCCGACGCCGCGCACGGCACGCCCGTCTTCGTCAACGGCGTGCTCTACCTCACCGCGCAGAAGCGGCTCTTCGCGGTGCAGGCGCCGCGGTAGGCGTCCGCGCGGCCGGCCGGAGTTTTTTTCAACCCACCCGCGATGCCCACGTCATCCTCTCCTCGTCGCGGCTGGCTCCGTCGTAGCGGCGGGCGTCTCTGCCCGCCGGCGCGCAGCGCGCCCGGCCAAACTCGGCGGGCAGGGACGCCCGCCGCTACCCGAGCCCTCGTTCTCGCGCTGGCATTCGCGGCTGCCGCTGCGTTTCCGCCGCGCGCCCGCGCCGCCGATTTCGCCGACCCCGCGCCGCCGAAAGTCGCGGCCCTCGCCGCGCTCGCACCGCCCGTGCCGACGGCGAATCCCGACGCGACGTTTCACGCCGCGCCGAAGCCCCTGGCGCCGGGCGCGGTCACGAGCGACTGGGCGTCGTTTCTCGGGCCGACGCACAACATGTTTTCCCCGGAGACCGGCCTGCTCGCGGAGTTTCCGGCGGGCGGCCTCAAGCCCGTGTGGGAAATGAAACGCGGCGAGGGCTACGCCGCCCCCGCGATCCTCGGCGAGCGGTTGATTGTGTTTCACCGCGTCGCCGGCGAGGAGGTCGTCGACTGCGTGCACCCGGCCGACGGGCGCCGCTACTGGCGGTTCGCCTACGCCTCGAATTACCGCGACCGCTACGGTTTCAACTCCGGCCCGCGCGCGAGTCCGGTGATCGCGGGTGCGAGCGTGTTCACGTTTGGCGCGGGCGGCGCGTTGCACTGCCTTGAGCTGGCGACGGGGCGCGTGCGCTGGAAACGCGAGCTGCTCGCCGAGTTTGGGTTGAAGCAGAATTTCTTCGGCGTCGGTGCGACCCCGCTCGTCGAGGGCGACAAGCTCATCGTCAACGTCGGCGCGCCCGGCGGCCCGTGCGTGGCGGCCTTCGACATCGCGACGGGGAAAATGCGCTGGGGCGCGGGCCGCGAGTGGGGCCCGAGCTACGCCTCGCCCATCCCGGCGACGCTCGGCGGGCGGCGGCGGGTGTTTGTCTTTGCCGGCGGCGAGAGCCGGCCCGCGACCGGCGGCCTCCTCGCCCTCGATCCGGAAAACGGCGCGGTGGACTTCTCGTTTCCCTGGCGCGGCGATCGTTACGAGTCGGTCAACGCCTCGTCGCCGCTCGTCGTGGGCGAGCGGGTGTTTGTTTCCGAGTGCTACGGCGCGGGCGGCGCGATGGTCGGCCTCGACGGGAAAAAGATCTGGGACAACGCCGCGTTTGGCATGCACTTCATGTGTCCGATTCCGAAGGGCGATTTCCTCTACGGCGTCGTCGGCCACGGCCCGAGCGACTCGGAACTCGTCTGCGTGGAGCTGAAGACCGGCCGCGAAGTCTGGCGCCACCAGCCGACGTGGAAGGAAACCGTCCCCGGCCCGCGCGGTCCGACCGAGCTCAACGTCGGGACGTTTCGCGCGTCGCTGCTGATGGTGGACGGTCGCGCGCTGTGCCTCGGGGAATTCGGCCACCTCCTCTGGCTCGACCTCGCGCCGAGCGGCTACCGCGAGCTGGGGCGCACGTGGCTTTTTGCCGCGACGGAGACGTGGACGCCGCCGGTGTTGAGCCGCGGCCTGCTCTACGTTTGCCAAAACACCAAGGGCACGCTCCACGGCGAACCCCCGCGCCTGCTGTGCTACGATTTGCGCGCGGGCAAGTAAGCGCGCGCGAAATTTTCCCATGAAAACCTCCGCGAACACCACGCGCCGGCCCCGGAAATTTCTTTGCGTCGCGCTGCTCGCGGTGCGTCTCGCCGCTGCCGATTGGCCGGAATTTCGCGGTCCGACGGGTCAGGGGATTGCCGACGCGACGGGGCTGCCGGTCGAGTGGTCGGCCACCAAGAACGTCGCGTGGAAGGTCGCGGTGCCGGGGGCGGGCTGGTCCTCGCCGGCGATTGCGGGCGGGCGGATTTTTCTCACGACGGGCGTCGGAAACAAAGATGGCGGCGTGTCGTTGCGGGCGCTCGCGTTTGACGTCGCGAGCGGGCGCGCGCTCTGGGACACCGAGATTTTTTCCGCGAGCGAGGCGAGCGTGCAGCCGGTCCACGCCAAAAACAGCCCCGCCAGCCCCACGCCCATCGTCGAGGGCGACCGCGTTTACGTTCACTTCGGGCACCACGGCACGGCGTGTCTCGACACGGCGGGGAAAATCCTCTGGCGCAACAACTCCCTCCGCTACGATCCGCTGCACGGCAACGGCGGCTCGCCCGTCCTCGCGGGCGACCGGCTGATCTTCAATGCCGATGGCACGAAGGAGCCGTTCGTCGCCGCGCTCGACAAGCGGACCGGCGAGCTCGCGTGGAAGACGCCGCGGCGCGTGACGGTGCGGCAGTATTTTTCGTTTTGCACGCCGCTCGTGATCGAGGTGGGCGGCCGCACGCAGATCATCACGCCGGGCAGCGGCGCGGTGTGGGCGCTCGACCCGAAGGACGGCCGCGAGATTTGGCGCGTGCGCTACGGCGAGGGTTACTCGGTCGTGCCGCGGCCGGTGTTTGCGCACGGGCTGCTGTTCATCGCGACCGGCTTCAATCGCGCCGACCTCCTCGCCATTCGCCCCGATGGCGTGGGCGACGTGACGGACATGCACGTCGCGTGGAAGACGACGAAGGGCGCGCCGCTCACGCCTTCGGTCGTCGTGGTCGGCGACGAACTCTACGGCGTCGCCGACAGCGGTGTCGCGACGTGCTGGGATGCGAAGACCGGCACGGTGCATTGGCAGGAGCGCCTCGCTGGCAACTACTCGGCCTCGCCCATCGCGGTGGACGGAAAGATTTATTTTCTCAGCGAGGAAGGCGTCGGCACGGTGCTGAAGGCGTCGAAGACCTTTGAAAAAATCGCGGAGAACAAGATGGGGGAGCGCGCGCTCGCCTCGTATGCCGTCGCGGATGGCGCGCTGTTCATCCGCACCGCCGCGCAGCTCTACCGGATCGGGCGCCATTGATTGCCCCTAGAAAATATCGCCGGCGCACGCTCCGGGACATTTGAGCGAACCCACCATGCGGCTTCCGTCCATCGATCGTGGCCGCTCGCCGGCGTTCGCCGCCACTACGTCGCGGAATTTCCGTGCCATGGCGCTCCCGCTTGGAGTGGTGTTCGGCGTTTGGGCCGTCGTTGCGGCGGCGCAAGACTGGCCGGAATTTCGCGGGCCGATGGGGCAGGGGCACGCGCTCCTCGTGGGATTGCCGCTGGAAGGGTGGGAGACAAATCGCGTGGCGTGGAAGGAGCCGCTCCCGGGCGCGGGCTGGTCGTCGCCGGTGGTGAGCCGCGGGCAGATTTTCCTTACGACCGCCGTCGCGCCCGGCGAGCCGAACCCGGGGCTGCGCGCCCTGGCGCTGGATGCCGCCACCGGAAAAATTCAGTGGAGCACGGAAATCTATCCGGCCGGCGGACCGCCGCCGCCTTCGTCGCACGGGCGCAGTTCTCCGGCCGCATCGACTCCGATCGTGGAGGGCGAGCGCGTCTATGTTTACTTCGGGCACCACGGCGCGGCGTGCCTCGATCGCGCCGGAAAAATCATCTGGCGCAACGAGCGCCTCCGTTTCGATCCGGTGCCGGCTAGCGGTGGCTCGCCGATTCTCGCGGGCGAGCGGCTGATCTATGTCGCGGATTGCGCGACGGCGCCGTTCGTCGTGGCACTCGACAAGCATACGGGGAAAACGCTTTGGAAAGTCCCGCGCACGCTGCCGCCGAAGATGAAGTTTTCCTTCGGCACCCCGCTGCTCGTCGAGGCCGGCGGCCGGCCGCAGATCGTGGTTCCCGGCGGCGGCGCGGTGACCGCGCTTGACCCGGCGGACGGTCGCGAGATCTGGCGCGTGCGCTACGCGCGCGACAGCTCGGTGGGGCCGCGGCCGGTGTTTGCGCACGGGTTGATGTTCGTCGCGGTCGGCTATCTGCGCACCGAGCTGCTCGCGATCCGCGCGGACGGGCGGGGCGATGTGACGGACACGCACGTCGCGTGGCGCGTCACGAAAGGCGCGCCGCTCACGCCCGCGCTGCTCGCAGTCGGCGAGGAGCTCTACGGCGTCAACGACGCGGGCCTCGCGACCTGTTGGGAGGCGAAAACGGGAAAAGTCATCTGGCAGGAGAAAATCCAAGGGGCCTTTTCCGCCTCTCCGGTCGCGGCGGATGGCCGGATTCTTTTCCTCAACGAGGAGGGTGTGACGACGGTGGTGAAGGCATCGCGCGAATTCGTCGTCCTCGCGACGAATCCACTTGGCGAAAGTGCGCTCGCGTCACCCGCGCTAGCTGACGACGCGATATTTTTCCGCACCAGCGGTCGGCTCTGGGGCATCCGTCTCGGACGTTAGCGTGCCGGCGAAGCTCGCGAAACGCGGGAGCGCCTATCGCGTCTCGCGCGCGACCTGCCCGGCGAGTTTTTCCAGATCGATTTGCTCGCCGGCGGCGGGGAAGGCGTGCGGCAACAGATACCAGTGCTCCGTGTAGCTCGCGCTCGCGCCGGGCGCGATGTCGGTCCGCGGGCCGTGCGGCTCGAGTTCGCAGGCCGGCGTCTGGCTCGCCTGCGGATACCACAGGCAGAGCGTGAGACCGACAACCTCGGGGAAGACGGCGTCGCGCGGCGAGGCGTAGCGTTTCACGAACGCCTGCCCGTGCGGCATCACGTAGGCGAACCAGCCCGCGTAGGAATCGAAGCCCAGCTTGGGAAATTTCGGCGGCCCGAGCACTTCCAAGAAATTCCCGCGCTGCCGCACGTTGGGATCGACGGGCTTGAACTGGATCGCGGGCTCGCCGCCCTGCGCATACATGATCCAGCCGAGGGGATAGCGCTTCAGCTCGGGCGTGAGCGGCACGACGCCGATGCCGCCGTGCACGGCAAACGTGCGGCTCCAGTGCGCCCAGTGCTTCGTCTCGCGCGAGACGTTGCGGATGATCTGCTCGCAGCTCAGGTGCGTGCCGGTGGCGGCGAGACGAAACTCGCGCACGAGCTGCACGCCCGTCGCCTCATCGGGCTGGCTCGTGAGCCGCACCGCGCGCGGGCCGATGGCCTCGGCCGTCCACGCGCCGCTCCAGAGTTTCTCGCGGCGCGGGATGATCTGCTCCGGCCCGATGTCGAAGCGGCCGGCGCTCGGTGCGGTTTTCAGGCCGCCCGCCGGGGTCCACTCGCCCTCGCGGGGATCGAGGTAGAGCGCGTTTTTCCCGCGCCACTCGTATTCGAGCACGCGACCGCCGGTGTGGTGGCCGAGCGTGACGCGCGTCTCGGCGTTGGAGAGTTCGAAGCAGTCGGGGTAGCTCAGGACTTTCACGCGCCGCACGCCGTCGGGGAGGCTGGCGGCGAGTGAGACTGAAACGGAAACGGACACGGCGAACAGCAGGGCGAGGGTGGGGAGGCGAAAGCGCATGGTTCATCGTGAACCCAGAAGCCCCGTCGTGGGCAATGGCGAACTTCCGGGCGCGGGCTTGCCGCGCGCGGCGGCGGGCCTTTGCTCGCGGGATGAAAACTCGCATCGCGCTTCTCCTCGCGCTCGGCGGCTGGGCCGGGGCTTTCATCGGCGTCGCCAACGACTGGCCGCAATACCGCGGACTACATGCGAGTGGCCTCGACGAGTCCGTCGCGTTGCCGACGAAGTGGGACGTCGCCACCGGTGAAAACATCCGCTGGTCCTCGCCGATTCCCGGTCTCGCGCACGCTTCGCCAATTGTGTGGGGCGAGCGCGTCTACGTCGCGACCGCGATCAGCGCGGCGGGCAAGGTGGACCTGAAGGTCGGGCTCTACGGCGACATTTCCGCGGCGAAGGACGACGCCTCGCAGCAGTGGCGGCTGCTCGCGCTCGACAGGGCCACGGGGAAAATCGTCTGGAACGTGCTCGCCCACGAGAGCGCGCCGAAAGTCGCGCGCCACACCAAAGCCACGCACTGCAACTCCACGCCCGCGACCGACGGCCGGCGCATCGTGGCGATTTTCGGCAGCGAGGGGCTCTTCTGTTTCGACGCGCAGGACGGAAAGCTCCTCTGGAAAAAAGACCTTGGGCCGATGGACTCGGGTTATTTCCAGATGCCCGCCTCGCAGTGGGGCTTCGCCAGCTCGCCGACCATCCACGACGGAAAAGTCGTCGTGCAATGCGACGTGCAGAAGGGATCGTTCCTCGCGTTGTTCGATCTCGCGACGGGCGCCGAGGTGTGGCGCACGGAGCGCAAGGATGTGCCGACCTGGAGCACGCCCGCAATCGTCACTGCCGCCGGCCGCACGCAGATCGCGATCAACGGCTGGCACCACACGGGCGGCTACGATTTCGCGACCGGCAAGGAACTCTGGAAACTCGATGGCGGCGGCGACATCCCCACGCCCACGCCCCTCGCGCGCGGCGACCTGATTTACTTCACGAGCGGCCACGGGCGCAGCCGCCCGATGCGCGCCATCCGCGCCGACGCCACCGGTGACATCACTCCGGACAACACCGACTGGAAGCATCCCTCCATCGCGTGGAACCACGACCGCCTCGGCACCTACATGCAGACGCCGATCCTCGTCGGTCCGCATATCTTCGGGTGCCTCGACAACTCCCTGCTCACGTGTTTCGACGCGCTCACCGGCGCGGTGAAATTCAGCGAACGCCTCACGGCCACAACGACGGAGGGTTTCACGGCGTCGCCGGTGTCGGACGGCCGCCACCTCTATTTCACGAGCGAGATCGGCAACGTTTTCCTGGTGCCGGTCGCGGAGAAATTCTCCATCGCCGCGACGAACTCGCTCGGCGAAACGTGCCTCGCGACTCCGGCGATTTCGGGCGGCGCGATTTTTTTCCGCACGCGCGATCGGCTCGTGGCGATCGGGGCGAAGCCTTGAGCGGGCGGAAAACTGATCACCGAGGCGGCCGGGCGCGATGAGGGTCCCGCCCATGGCTGCGGCAACGAGCAGGCCCGAGGGCGCGAAGACGGATGACGGGCGCCCGCGTCACGATGGCGGCGATACCGATGGCGGGACGGGCAGACGGGGAGATCTTGAAATCGGGCATCGAGAATCGGGCATCTTGAAATTTCAGGCGGCGTAAGCGGAGCGGCGGCGGATCAAAAATTTTCAGTTTTTCGATGCCCGATGCCCGATTTCAAGATTTCCGAAACCTACTTTCCGCCGACCCACGTCACCGCATTCGTGAGCAAGGTTTTGTAGGCGGCGAGATCGTGGACGCGTTCGTCGTGGCCGAGCGTGAGGCCGACGATGCGGGATTTTTCGTGCTTCGTGATCCACGCCACGGGGTGCGGGGCCTTGAACTTGATCGAGGGCGAGGTCTCGGCGAGGACTTCGATGGGGGCGGTGCCGGGCGGGATTTTTTCCGGCTCGGCGTTGACGTAGTAGAGTTCGTCGAAGACCTCGAAGGTCGCGGGCACGCCGCGCATGATCGGGTGGGTGGGCTTTACGGCGATGACGTTATAGGTGCCGAGCTTGTCGTGGCCGCGCGCGCCGCCGCCGACGATCTGGGCGTTGAGTTCGGGCCATTCAGCGAAGCCATACCAGGTGCCCGGATGAAGCATCACGATGCCTTTGCCGGCGGCGGCGAAGGCCATGACGGCTTTGCGGTAGGCGGGCGTGTCGAAGAATTTCCGGTTCACGCTGATGACGGCGACGTCGGCCTGCGGGAGGAGTTCGGCTGCTTGGTCGCGATCTTCGGTGGCGTGGACGGTGTAGCCGGCGGCGCGGAGCGTGGCGCTGTCGGTGCCGGAGAAAAACTGCGCGAACTTGTGCGAGCTGCCGCCGGTGATGATGAGGACGCGTTTCTTGCCGGCTTCCCATGTAGGCTGCGTGAGTTCGGGGAGCGGGGCGTCGCCGCGGCCGCCGGTTTTCGGGGTGGGATCGGCGGTGGCGGACGTGGCTGCGGGATTTGAGATCTGAGATGCGGGATTTGAAATTTGCCCCATCGCGGCGCTGGCGCGGAGGTAGGCGATGATGTCGCGGAGGCCTGTGGCGCCGAGGCCCTCGAAGCCTTCGGGCATCAGGGAGCGGCGGGTGTTTTCGCGGGCGGAGATGTCGGCGACTTTTACCTCGGTGTCGCCGCCTTGATTGCGGACGACGAGCGCGGTGTTGGTCTCGGTGCCGATGATGCCGGCGAGGGTGTCGCCCTTTTTCGTGGTGATGTTCCACTGCCAGAAGTTGGGTTCCACCTGCCGATTCGGGTCGACGATCGCGGTGAGGAGATCGCTGGCGGCGTGGGCGCCGATGCCGGCGAGGGGCGGGCCGACGTCGCGGAGGCCGACGTCACCAAACTTGTGGCAGATGGCGCAGGCGCCGGCGAAAAGCGTGCGGCCGTTGGCGATGTCGCCGGGCTTTTGGATTTCGGGGAGAAGCTTCGCGATGAGTTCGTCTTTTTCCTTGGACGACGCGTTGGTGGCGCCGAGGACGACGGCGGCTTCGCGGGCGACGCGCGTCGTGGGGTGTGTGCGGAGGCGCGCGATGTTGGCCGGCCCGAGCGCGGAGGGACTGACGCGGTTGGAACTGATCGCCGCGACGAGGGCGAGGGCGGACTCCTGGCGCTTCAGGATTTGCTCGAAGATCGCGGGGGACTTGGAGGCGACGAAGGCGTTGATGAGGACTTCGGCGGGTTCGCGGCCGGCGAGTTCGCCGACGGTGGCGAGGAGCGGCGTGCGCACGGCATCGGAGGTCGCGGGGTCGCCGAGCAGTGCGCCGATTTTCGCGAGCGCGTCGGAACGGTAGGCGGGCAGGCCGACGAGGGCGGTGGCGATTTCAGCGCGGCGGGCCTCGGGGATTTTCGCATCGGCGAGATCGGTGAGCACGCGGCGGGCGGTCTGCGCGACGGCGTCTGAGAGTGCGCCCGTGGTGTCCCACTTCGGGACGACGAGGAGCGCAGCGGCGGAGGTGTCGGGCGCGGCGAGGAGTTTTTGGAACGCAGCGGTGGACGAGGCATCGAGAGCGGGCGGCGTGCCCGTGGACTGACCAAGGCCGCGGAGCAGGCTCGCTGCGAGCGGGCCGGGCGAAGTGGCGGCGGTTTGGAGGAGGGCGGGAGCTTGGGCTGCGGAGAGGGAAGGAGTGAGGGCGGTGACGAACGTGGTGAGGGTCGGCGGCTGAAAGCCGCCGCTCCGATGAGCCAGCGCATCGGCGAGGAAGTCGGCGGCGTGATCGCTGGCGGCGGCGATGAGGGCGGAGCGCGTCCAGTCGTCGGTGGCGGCGGCGAATTCGGCGAGGACGGCGTTGCGTTGCGCGGGGGTGGTGGCGGCGCGCGCCTTTTCATAGGACGCGTGCGCGGCGCTGCCCATTGACTGCGTGAGCGCGGCGACGCGGGCATCGTTGCCGTGCGATTCCTGCGCGAGGCGGAGCGCGGTTTTCTTCACGTGCGCGTTGGGGCTCGTCTCAATCGTCTTGATGAGCGCAGCGAGGTTGCGGCGGTCGAGCACGGGCACCTCGAGTTTCTTCGCCTCCTTGTGCTGCACGCGCCAGATGCGGGAGAAGTAGTGGTCGCGATCGGGGCGGACTGCGGCGTTGGTCTGGCTGTGGACGGGGCCGCGGGTGTCGTTGTGGATCACGGCCTGGTTGTAGAAATCGATCACGTAGAGCGCGCCGTCGGGGCCGATGCGCGTGTCGATGGGGCGGAACCAGAGATCGGTGCTGCGCATGAACTCGGTTTCCTCGCGGCCTTTTTCCTTCTCGACGGTGTAGCTCACGCCTTCCTTGCGGACGAACTGGTGGTGGACGATGTTGAGCGTGGGCTCGCCGGTGAAATAGCTGTAGTTCCACTTCGCGGGCCACGCGCCGCCCTCGTAGATGGCGCAGCCGGCGGCGGCGGTGAAGCGGCCTACTTGGTCGATTTGCACGTAGGCCTGCTCGGACCACTCCATCGCGGGGAACGTGCGCTGGTTTGTGATCAATCCTTTCCACGAGGTAGTGCCGGGGATTTTGCCCTTCGCGAGGACGCTCTCGGGGAGGACGGTGTGGAAAAACACGGTGCCGCTCGTGGGCTGCGTCCAGAAGACCTGGCCGTCCCACGTGATGTCGAGGCCCCAGGTGTTGCCGTTGCGGCTGGAGTATTGCTCGAAGGCGGAGCCGTCGGGCTTGAAGCGCACGACACCGGAGCCGTCGGGTCCGAACTTCTTCGAGCCGTCGCCGGAGGTCACGTCACCGCGCGAGTAGCCGTGCGTGGCGTAGATCCAGCCGTCGAGGCCCCAGCGGAGGTTGTTGATGACGGCGTGGGTGTCGTTGATGCCGAGGCCGGTGTAGAGCTTGGTGCGCTTGTCGGCGACGCCGTCG
>JBEANZ010000111.1:0-15438 GCA_041165185.1 Verrucomicrobiota bacterium
GATCAACGCCGGCACTCTCTCCGTCAGCACCCTCGCCAACGGCTCGGCCAACAGCGGCATCGGCGCCTCCAATAGCAACGCCAGCAACCTCGTCTTCAACGGCGGCACCCTCCAATACACCGGCGCCACCGTCAGCACGGATCGAAAATTCAAGATCGACACCAACGGCGCCACCATCGACGCCTCCGGCTCCGGTGCGCTCACCTTCACCGCGACCGGCTCCAGCGCCTTCACCTACGGCACCGCCGGCACTTCCCGCGCCCTCACCCTCACCGGCTCCAACACCGGCACCAACACCCTCAGCGGCATCCTCACCGACAACGGCGCCGGCCTCACCAGCGTCACCAAGACCGGCGCCGGCAACTGGGCCCTCTCCGGCGCCAGCACCTACACCGGCGCTACTACCGTCAGCGCGGGCACGCTCAGCGTAAACGGCAGCATCGTCAGCGCCGTCACCGTCAACTCGGGCGGCACCCTCGGCGGCACCGGCACGATCACCAGCGCCGTCACCATCGCCTCCGGCGGCACCGTCGCCCCCGGCAACAGCCCCGGCAACCTCACCATCGGCACCGGCGGTTCCCTCACATTTTCCTCCGGCTCCACCTACGCCTGGGAACTCGGCTCCCTCGTCAGCAACGGCACCGGCACCGCCGGCACCAACTGGGACCTCATCACCCTCGCCGGCACCGCCACGCTCACCACCAATAGCGTCGCCCTCGTCCCCAACTTCACCGCCGTCTCCGGCCCCACCAGCGGCAACGCCTTCTGGAATTCCTCGCAGACCTGGACCGTCGTCGACGGCAACGGCGGCACCATCTCCGCGACCTTCTCCATCGACAACTCCTCGTGGACGAGCGCCGGTTCCTTCGCCCTCGCGTTCGCCAACTCGAACACCGACCTGACCATGACGTGGACGCCCGCCGCCGTCCCCGAACCCTCGACCTACGCCGCGTTCGCCGGCGTCGCCGCCCTCGCGCTCGCCGCCTACCGCCGTCGCGCGAAAAAGACGCCCGCCGCGTCCGTCACCGCCGAAGCGAGTCACCCCGCCGCTTGATTCGACTCCGCTCATCGGCCTGCCGATCGCCCCGCGCACTCGCGGCGGAAAAATCTCCCTTCGTTGCGCGGCTCCCGAAGAATTTTCCCGCAGATTCAGGGCGCCACGGATTGAAAATTTGCGGCTCCCTAAAGCTGCGGGGAGTCTCCTTGTGAAACTTGCGCATTGAGTAACCGCCGTTGAAACGCGGAGCGCGCGGAGAACGCAGAGGCGGAAAAATCGGATCGATGAAACCAAATCCCCTCTCTCGCGGGGCGAGAAATGCTCCTCCACTGCGACTCATTCAGTTCCGCGTCCTCCGCGTTTTGATCCGTGCGGATTGGGTTCACATCGAGATCGCCTCGTCCTTCGAGTTTGGTGAACAAGTTCCTCACCACGGATCACACGGATGAATACGGATCCAGGCCGCGCCTCGCGGTGGCTTGATCCGTGTCGATCCGTGAGATCCGTGGTCAAGGTCTGGACGGCTGCGTGGTCGGCGCTGTTGAATCGCTTGGTCTCGTGCCCTGACCTCACGCCGAGAATTCAATCGTCTTCGTCGCCGTGCGCCCGGTCGCGAGTTCGCGCACGGTGGCGGTCGCGGCGTGGCGGCCGGGACTCAGCGGCGGGAGCGTGGCGCGGTGGTAGGTGTCGGCGAGGCCGTTGCCGTTGGGGCGCTTCTTTTCGATATGCTCCGTCGTGACGTTGGTGCCGTCTACGCTGAGGCTCACGAATTCCGCGAGCGGGGTCTGCGGCATTCCCTGCGGCGTGTTTTTCCACGCGCAACGCACGCGGAGCGCGACGCCGGTTTCCGGGCGTCCGGTTTCGAGAGTGTCGGAGGGGACGAGCGCCACGAGCGAAACGAGCGGGCGCGCGACCGCCGGATTGTCCCACCAGCGCCAGTCGCGTTCGCGCGCGAGAGCGAACTCCAGCACCTCGGGCGCGCCGGCGTGCGTCCACGTCTCGCCGCGGCTCGCTTCGTCGTGGCGCACGGCGACGACCCAGTTGTTTTTCAGCGCGTGCAGCCACGCCTCCCACGTCGGCTCCGAGCCGAGGAAGAGCGTGCGGTGGCCGGCCGTGTTGTCCGCAAACCACCACGGCTCCGCGCCGTGCGCATCCTGCAGGCTGATGAACGGGAGCTGCCCGCGCCACCGGTGGAGAAACGGCTCCGAGTTCGTGAAGTCGGGATTGCCGAAGTGAAACGTGCTGATCGCCGCGAAGCCGCCGCGCGCCACCGAGTCGTCGAGCAGCGCGCGCACGAGCTCCTCGTTTTCGCCGAACTGCCACACGAGCCGGCCACGCGCCTGCTCCAACGGCGCGAGCCGGCGCGCGCGATACTCGGGCCACGACACCGCCGGCGACGCCTCGCCGCGCGCGCCAAGCGACGCGCCGAAGTCCGCCTCGCCCGGCGCAATCACGTCGCTCGTGTGGCTGTAAGTGCCGAAGCCGGGGCAGTCGACCCACGTGCCGTATTCTTCGTTGGCGGAGAAAAATTTCACCGGCGCGCGTTGCGTTACCGCGAGCGCGCGCACCCGGGCCAGCCACGCGGGCGACGCGTTCTTCGCGCCCCACAAATCAATCTTCAGGGCGCTCGCGAGCGCGACCGCCTCGGCGGGGCTCCCGTTGCCGTGCGCCTCGATCTGGATCGAGAAAACGCGAAGGTCGTCGGGCAACGCGGCCCGCGGGCGGGGCGCGCGACGGCGCACGGTCGCGAGCGAATCCAACGCGTCGAGCGCCGCGAGGGCGTCGAGCGCGGAGAATGTCGCGAGCGGATTGCTTAGCCAGCCGGGGCGGTCGGCGAAACCGCCGTCGGCGTTGGCGAGCGCGTGAATCCACGCGAGGCACGCCGCGCGATCGGCGGGCGCGCCGCCGAGGAGCTGGAGCGCGCGCAGGGCCGCGCGCGTGTAGGCGATGTCGTCGACGCCGCCAAATTCCGGTCGCGGGGAAAACGTGAACCCGCCGCCCGGCAACTGACACGCGCGCAGCCACGCGACGGTCGCGGCGGGATCGCCGGCGGGGAGGCCGAGGGTGCGTGCGGCCTGGAGGCCCCAGAGGGTGTTCATCACGTGGCCGTCGCTGCCATCGGCGGCGGGGGTGTTGTGATAGGTGCCGTTGGCGCGGCGGCGCGCGGCCACGTAGTCGGAAAACGCCGGCTGCAGCGCCGCGAGCGGCAGGCCGAGGAGCGCGTGGCACTGCACGAGCCCCGTCTCCGACTGGAAGATCGGGAAGCCGTGGCGCTCGTATTGTTTGAGGTAGGCGAGCGGCGCGGTCATCGCGCCGAGGCGCGCGCGGAAATCCGCGGCGTCGTCGCCGAGCCACACGAGCGACTGCACCTGTTGAAACTCAAAGCTGCGCCGCTCCTGTTCGAGCTTCTTGAGTTCGCGCGGATGGTGCGTGCGGACAAAATCCGCGAGCGCCGCACGGTTCGGCGGCGTCTCCCCGAGGAGCCGATAGGCGCCGATCACGGCGTAGGTGGGCGTGAGGTGCGAACGCCGCTGGTCCGCAAACGCATAGCCCCCGTCGGGGCGCGCGTGCGTGGCGAGGTAGCGCAGTAGCGCGGCGCGGCCATCGGCATCGGCGGCGGGCTGTGCGAAGACTCGGCTGGGCAACACCGCCGCAGCACCGGCTGCCGCGAGGGATTTGAGGACGGTGCGGCGGGTGGGGTTCATGTTTTTCGGAGGAGAGGTAGGAAGCTCTTGTTGGTAGGAAAATTTTTCAGACCAAGGCAACGATCCGGACTTCTTGGTTTGGAAAATCTTCCTACCAACAAAATCTTCCTACCTCATCGCCTTGGTCGGGGAGCCCCGCTCAGAAATCCACCGACAGCGTGAACTTCCACGCCCGCGGGTCGCGGACGTAGATGCGGCGCGCGCCGCTGAAGTCGGTGATGCATCCAGGCGGGCGAACGCTGCGGGGCACGGACGCAAAACTCAGGGGGGTGGGCTTCTCGTCGTCGCGCCGAGTTTCTTGAGAATCCCTCGGGCCAGCATCTCGTTGATCTCAGTGTGCCGCGGGACCGGTTGCGCGACCTTCGTCTGCGGATTTTGAAACCAGTCGTGCTTGCCGCCGTGCCGGATGAAGACCGCACCGGCCTCCTCAATTTTTCGGATGAGGTCGCGGCGCTTCATGCCACCTCGAGTTGCGCGTGCCGGCGCACGTGGGGGATCACGCCCGACGCGAGATCATGGTGGAGATCGACGAGGTGGGCCTTCAAGTCCTCCAGCGTGGTCCCCTGCGTGGCGTAGTCCGGGAATTCGTCGAGATAACCGATCCATTCGCCGCCGTCCTGCCAGTAGGTGAAGCCGAGAGATTTCATGATGCGGCACGGTAGGCGGAGGGCCGAGCGGGTCAATTCTGCGGACGTGGCGCAAACGACGGCCGTCCGCTTCGCCGATGAAAACCGATTCGGACGGCGCTCGCGGCTCAGTAGTCCACCGACAGCGTGAACTTCCACGCGCGCGGGTCGCGGAGGTAGATGCGGCGGGCGCCGCTGAAGTCGGCGTTCCACCGCGCGGTCGTGCTGAGATAGGAGTTGGTGAGGTTGCGCACGTTGACCTGCAGGCTCGCGGGCAGCTTCTGCCACGGGAGCCGGAAGCGGTAGCCGGCGAACGCGTCGGCCATCAGCGTCATGTTCGCGTAGTAGTCCTTGCCCGCCGCGCCGGCGCTGCCGGTGCGCGCGCCGGTCTGCGCAAACACCTTCGACTGGTAGCGCACCGCGCCGCCGACAAACGCGCCCTTCAACCGCTCGCCGCCGAGGGAGCCGCCGTCAAATTTGTAGCGCGTCGTGAGCGTGGCCTTGTGCGGGATCGAGCCGAAGCCCTGCTCCTGCGCGGCGGCGCGGCCGTCGAGCTCGTTGGTTTGGATCGTGGCGATGTTGCTTTCGATGGTCGCGGTGAGCGCGGCGTTGCCGGCGGCGAGTGCTCGCCACTCGGCAAACTTCACCGCGAAAAACGCGTAGCCCTCCGCGAAGAAATTTTCGCGGTCGCGCTCCGAGTGCGAGTAGTTCGCGCGGACCGTCCAGTTCTTCGTCGGATTGGCGACGAGCTCGAGTTCGACGCCCTTGCTCGCGGTGTCGATGGTGGCGGCGTTCCAGTTGAACGACTGCGCGTCGACCTGCGCCTGGGTCAGTTTCCCGGCGGCCTGAAACGCGGCGAGCACGGCGAGCGTTTGCGAGCGGCCGAGTGCGGTGGCGTTGAGCACCTGGCCGCTGGGCGAGACGGCGGCGTCGCCGATCTGCGCGGTTTCGAAAAACGTCACGCGCGCGAAGTAGCGGTCGTCGCCGAGCAGATCGATCATCGCGCCGAAGTCGCGGCCCTTGCCGACCGGCGTGCCGGGCAATTCGCCGCGCGGGAGGAGCGTGCGCAGGAATCGCGGCGCGCCGACGTTCGACGAGTGGTTGTAGAAAACCGAAAGACGCTTCGTCGCGTGAAACACGCCGCCCGCCGTCGTCGTGCGCGGCGCGACGTCGTGCCGCGTGAAGCCGGGGACGGCGGCGAGTTCGTTGAGCACGTATTGCCCCGACGTGATGCGCGGATCGGTGGCGCTGGCGATGCGGGCGGACTCGTCGTCCTGGTAGATGATGGCGTCCTTGCGGAAGCCGAGGGTCGTCGCGAGGCGGCCCTCGAGCCACGTGCTCTGCACGGCGATCATGCGGCTGCGCGTGTCCTTGATGGAGTTTTGCTCGCCGGTGTTGACCAGGCGCGAGGTGGCGGTGAGGCCGTTGTAGGTGAAGGGCGCGAGCGGCGTGTAGAGGCCGGTGAGCGCGTAGGTGTCCTTGTCGCCCTCGGTGACGTAGTTGCGGCGGTAGAGGAGATTTTGGGCGTTGGCCGGATCGGTGAGCGCGGCGGCGACGCCGCTGGCGCCGGCGAGCGGGCGGTTGTTTTGATCGACGAGGATTTCGCGGCGGGCGCGAGTGTAGTTGGTTTTCACCGCCTGCTCGAGCAGGCCGGCGGCGCGATGATGGCCGAGCCATTTGCCGAGCTTCAACTCGTAGGCGACGGTAAGGCGCTTGATCTCGTTGTCGGCGATCGTCTGGTCGTGGTTCTGGTTGGTCTCGAAATAGAGCTGGGCCTTGCGCGGGTTTGCGATGGTGCCGGTGCCGCTGGGCGCGGGGATGGTGAGATTGGGATCGCCGAGGAAGTCCATCGCGTTGCCGTTGTAGACGTAGGTGCGCGCGAAGGCGTCGGTCTTGTTTTTGAGAAACGCGGCCTGCACCGTGAGCGTGTCGGCGAGACGCTGCTCGAGGGAAATCTGGTAATTTTGAAAATCGCGCGTGAGCCGCGGCGCGGGACCGGCCCAGCTCACATCGTAGGGGAAAATCGACGGCGGGAGCAGCGTGTCGGCGATGCCGGGTGCGATGTTCGAGCGGAGTTCGTTGCGCAGGTTGGAGACGAAACCGTCCTGCGTGAAGTAGGTGAAGCGCTGGTTGGCGCCGAGGCTCGAGATGCCGAGCGCGGGGTTGGCGGCGGTGGCGTCGGAGACGTTGCGGCCGGCGGCGACCCAGCTCGTCATTTGGTTGGAGAGGTTCCAGCGGAGGCCGATGCTGTTGACCACGTGGCCGTCTTCGAAGTTGGCGGCGAGCGTGGTGCGCGCGAACGGCCGGTAGGTGACGGCGGCGCTGGCGCGCCGGGTGTCGTTGAAGTCGTAGGTGCGCCAGCCCTGCGCGTTGCCGTAGAGGCCGTTGAAGCGCACGGCGAGCGTCCGCGGGACGAGCACCTGGTTGAGATCGGTCACGTAGCGCTGCGAGCGCCACGAGCCAAACACGGCGGCGGCGGAGTATTTGGTGCGCGCGAGGTTCGCCTTTTTCGAGGCGAGCGAGACGAGGCCTCCGGCGTCGCCGGAGCCGAAGAGGATCGAGTTGGGCCCGCTCGCGACCTCGGCGCGCTCGATGTTGTAGAGGTCCTGCGGGGCGTTGTTCTCGACGTAGTCGGTCGAGACGCCGCCGGGGATGCCGCGGAGGCGAAACGGCTCGCCGCCGGCGGAGCTGAAATCGCGGGGGTTGTTGAAGCCGGCGCCCTCGGAGTCGCCGGCGTTGAGCTCGGCGTTGGCGGCGTAGGCGAGCATCTCGTTGACGTTGGTCGCGGCGATGTCGGAGAGGAATTCCGGCGTGAACGGCGAGATCGACGCGGCAGTGTCCTTGAGGCTCGTGGCGAGGCGCGAGCCGGAGGTGGTGTTGCCGGCCTGGTAGCCGACGTCGGCGTCGGAGCGGACGGTGAACGGCGACAACTCCACCGGTGGTTCAGTCGCAGGAGTGGCGGTCGCGGGAGGCGTGGCCACCGCCTGCGCCGCCGCGCGGGGCGCGTGAAACACGACGACGGCGAAAACAAGAGTCGCGCGTGCGACGGGAGAGCGGAGGAGTTGCATGAAAAAATTGTGGCTGACGCGCGCGGCGGGCGACGGGCGGCGCGCTCAGCGGCGATCGTGGTGCGAGTGGGTTGGCGCCGCTACCTCGCTACGCCGTGCCGCGCAGGCCGCGCCGGTAGATTTCCTCGTAGCGCGGCACGATACTCGCGGCCGAAAAAATTTCTCTCGCGCGCGCACGGCCGGCGGCGCCGAGTGCGGCGCGGCGCGGCGCATCCGCGAGCAGCGGCCCCAACGCCGCCGCGAGCGCGGCCGCGTCGTGCGTCGGCACGAGCGCGCCTTCGAGGCCGTCGCGCATCACCTCGGGGATCCCGCCGACCGCCGTCGCCACGCTCGGCACGCCAAACGCCATCAGCTCCAGCACGCTCAGGCAGAAACTCTCCATCTCCGAGGTAAACAGCCCCGCGTCCGCCGCCTGCAGGTAGTCCTCGATCGCGAGGACGTTGCTGCGCACGACGACGCGCGCGGCGAGGCCGAGGCGTTGCACGACGGGCAGGTAGGGCGTGAAATCGCCGCCGGCGAGGACGACGAGTTTCCATTTCGCCGTCGCCGGCAAACGCGCCGCCGTTTCCAGCAAGAGGTCGATGCGCTTTACGGGGCGGAGGTTCGAGAGGTGGAGCACGAGCGCCTCGTCGTCGCGCACGCCGAGCTCCGCGCGCACGGCGGCGCGCGTGCGCGTGGGCGCGCGCGGGGCGAAGAAATTATGCACGACCTCGATCGGGCGCGTGAGGGCGAAGAGGCGCTGCGTTTCCCCGCGCAGAAACTCGGAGACGGTCGTCACCACGTCGGAGTTTTCCAGCGCGTAGCGGATTGCCGGGCCGTAGCCGGGGTCGCGGCCGAGGAGCGTGGTGTCGGTGCCGTGGAGCGTCGTGACGATGCGCGGGCGGGCGTCAGCCGGCAGCATCGCACGCGCGAGGATCGCGGCGGTGGCGTGCGGCACGGCGTAGTGGACGTGCAGGACGTCGAGCGCGTGCGCGCGCGCGACCTCGGCCATTTTCACCGAGAGCGGGAGCGTGTAGTCGGGATATTTGAACAGGTCGTAGCCGCTGACCTGCACCGGGTGAAAAAACATCCGTGGCGTGTCGGGCCGCATCCGAAACGGCCGCTCGTAGCTGATGAAATGCACCTCGTGCCCCCGCGCCGCCAACTCCTCGCCCAGCTCGAGCGCGAGAATCCCGCTGCCGCCGACGGATGGGTAACACGTGATGCCGATTTTCAGCGGGACGGGCATGGGAGGAATGCGAAATTCGGGATGAGCCGCAAAAAGCACAGAAGGCGCAGAAACGGAAAATGGGCGCAACGCACCGGGATTCTTGTGCGCCTTTTGTGCCTTCTGTGGCCCACCGGCATGGTCAGAATTGCCGCGCTGCGCGGCCGAGGGTGGCGAGGGAGTCGCACACCAGCGGATCGTTTGGGAACAACTGGATCGCGTGGCCGGCGCCGCAACGCACGCCGTGCATCTTCGCGCGCGCGAGGTGCAGGCCGACGTAGCGGCGCGTCTTCGCCTGCGAGGCGTGCGCTTCCATCGCGGCCGTCCACGCCGCGACCACCGGTTGCGCCGACACGTCCATCAACACCGCCGCCGCGCGGTCCGCCGGCTCGGCCTCGACCGTCACCGCGTAAAACAGGAGCTGCTCGATCGCGTGTGGCGCGAGTTTCTTCAGCTCGGCCATGCCGCCGTAGCGCGCGAGCCGCGCGGCGTCGCGCACCATCCGGCCGACCGCCACGTGATCGGGGTGCTGGTTTTCCACGACGGTCGGCGCGAGCACGACGCGCGGCCGCACGCGTCGGATTATCGCGGCAAACGCGATCGTGTGCGCGAGCTTCTGCTCCATGTGCGCGTCGCCCCCGAGGTCGAGAAACTCGATCGTGGCGCCGAGGAGGTCGGCGGATTCTTTCGCCTCCTGCGTGCGCTGCGCGGGCGTGCCATGCGTGCCGGCCTCGCCGCGCGAGCAGACGACGAAATGCGCCGCGTGCCCCGCCTGCGTCTCGCGCGCGATTACGCCGCCGCAGCCAAACTCGATGTCGTCCGGATGCGCGCCAAACGCGAGGAGCAGCGGCCCGCTAGGCGGAGGAGATTTCGGTGAAGGCTTCATCGGAGCGGTCAATCGGGTCACGGTTGACGAAGGTGATGTCAGGGGCGTCGGCCTTGTTCAAGTAGGCCTGTTCGCCGGCGCCGGCGATGTAGTGTGTGCAACGCACGACGCTCTGCATCCAGCGCAGCCGCGTGTCGCGCGCCGGGCTGATCTGGTCCTTGGCAAACGGCGCGTCGGGCAACGCGATCTTGGCGTCGCCTCCCTCGTGCAGCTCGAAGCCGCCGGCGGTGCGGCGCGCGCGGACGACTTCGCCGCCGTGCGGCACATCCACGAAAAAGTCCCCGATGTCGCACGCCGCCCGGCGAACGTCCGGCGCGCTCGAGCGCACGATCTCGATGTCTGCGAGCAGGCCCAGGCGCGCGTAGAGCTCGAGGCAGAAGTCGGCGACGTTGGTCGTGGTGGTCTGCTTGAACGCGGCCACGAGTTCGGGCGCGACGAAGGCGGGAAGTTGGCGCGCGGTGTTCGCCGCCCAGCCGGCGGGGATGCGCTTCAGGTGCGCCGGAGAAAACTTCCGCTGGAGTTTGTTTTCGAACGCGAAGTTGAACATCTGCGCGGCGTCGGTCTTGCGGTGGCGGAGGGTGGTCTGCGTTTCGCGCGGATCGTGGTCGCTGTCGTGGAGGAAAAAAACGATGCGCCCGCCGAGCTCGGCGCGGAGGCGGTGCGCGGTGAAAATTTTCGCGGCGAGAAACCGCCGCGGAAAAAACCCGCACGGCTGCTGGCCGAAGCAGATGACGGGGGCGGTCATGACCGGAATTTCTCAACCACGGATGGACACGGATGGACACGGATATGAAACCCGCGCCCAGTGCGCCGTTCGGTTGGTTTGAATCCGTGTCTATCCGTGTTCATCCGTGGTTAGATTGGTTTCCCTCCCGAGCACCGCCTGCAACACCACCGCGAAGAGCACGCAGGTCGCGCAGCCGATGGGGTTGAGCCAGAGGTAGCCGATGCTGCCGTAAAAATAGATCGCCAAGACCACCGCCTGCGCGGCGATGGCGGCCCAAAACACGGCGTCGCCCCGCACCCATTTGAGGAAGAACGCCACCACGAACACGCCGAGCAGCGCCGGGTAGAAAATCGACGCCACGATGTTCAGCGCCTCGATCAGGTTTTCCGCGAAGCTCACGAAGAGCGCGAAGCCGATCGCGAAGAGGCCCCAGAAGGCGGTGAACCATTTCGCGTTTCTCACGTTGCGCGCCTCGTCGCTCTGCGCGAGCGGCCGGAAGTGTCGCCACAGATCGATCGTGCTCGTGGTGGCGAGGGCGTTGAGCTCGCCGGCTTTCGAGGAGAGCGCCGAGGCGAACATCACCGCGAGCAACAACCCGATCAGGCCGTGCGGGAGCTGCGTGAGGATGAACGTCACGAACACGTAGTCGGAGTCCTTCGTTTTTTTCGCCGAGGGATCGGCGGCTTGGAGGGCGTCGCGGGCTTCCTTGCGCGCGGCGTCGGAGGCGGCCTGCGCGGCGACGAGGGCGGCGCGGGCCTCGGCAGTAGCGGCCGTGGCATCGCTTTCAGTCGCGAGGCCGACCCACGCCTTGATCTTCGCCTGTTTCTCGGCGTGGAGGGCGGCGTGTTTTTCCTCGAGGGCGCGGAATTTCGCGCCGTCGGGGCCGGCGACTTGGCGTTGCCATTGCGTCTGGTTGAAGACGACGGGCGTGTCGGCTTGGAACTGGTAAAACACGAAGAGCAGCGCGCCGAGCATCACGATGCCGAACTGCATGGGGATCTTGAAGAGGGCGTTGAACATCAGGCCGAGCCGGCCCTCGCGCAGCGCGGCGCCGCCGATGTAGCGCTGCACCTGCGACTGGTCGGTGCCGAAGTAGGAGAGCGAGAGGAAGAAGCCGCCGAGCAGCCCGCTCCAGATCGTGTAGCGGAGCTTCAGGTCGGGCGTGTAGTCGACGGCGTGGAGCCGGCCCATCGCGCCGGCGATGTCGAGCGCGTGCGCGGGGAGCTTCGTGACGAGCACGACGAAGGCCGTGATCATGCCGCCGAAGATGACGGCCATCTGCCAGCGTTGGGTGAGGTTCACGGCCGCGCTGCCGCCGGTGACGGTGTAGATGATCGCGAGCAGGCCGGTGAAGATGATCGTGAGGTCGAGCCGCCAGCCGAGCACGGTCGCGAGGATGATCGAGGGGGCGTAGATGGTGATGCCGGCCTGGAGGCCGCGTTGGACGAGGAAGAGGCCCGCGCCGAGCAGACGCGTTTTCTGATCGAAGCGCTGGCCGAGATATTCGTAGGCGGTGTAGACGCCGAGCTTGCGGTAGATCGGCAGGAAGACGGCGCACACGACGATGAGCGCGAGCGGAAGGCCGAAATAATTTTGGAGAAACGCGATCCCGTTTTCGTAGGCCTGGCCGGGAAGCGAGAGGTAGGTGATGGTGCTGGCCTGCGTGGCCATCACGGAGAGGCCGATGGTGAACCACTTCGTGGTGCGGTTGCCCCTCAGGTAGGTGTCGAGGTGGTCGGTGTGGCGCGTGCGCCACGTGCCGTAGGCCGCGATGCCGACGATGGTCCCGAGGAGGACGAGCCAGTCGAGGGCGTTCATTCGAAGGCGCGCGCGAACACCGTCAGGCCGAGCACCATCGCGGCGAAACTTAGGAACACGAACCAGTAAACGCCACGCCAGGTGCGGAAGAGCGGGACGCCGGGGGAATCGCCGTCGCTGGAATCGGGCGGGGTCGGCGCACTCATAGGGCCGACGGCATCGCGGCGATCCGACGAGGGCGCGGCGCGGGGAGCGGGTGTCGGGTCATGCAGGCCCCACCGTGGACGCGAACTTCCGGGGAATCCAATCCAGAACTGAAATCGGCGCTGCGGCGGGCGCGCGAAAAATTTCGCCGAGTGCGTTTCGCCGTTCGACACGCCGGGGGCCGTCGCTCATGACCTCGCGACGTCCGCGACTCCCCACCCCTCCCATGCGCCGAATCCTCCTCCTCGCCCTGCCCCTCGCCGCCGCGTTGGCCGCCGACGCCCCCGTCACCGGCCCCACGATCTCGATCGAGGAATTCGATCCCAAGTCCACGCTGCGCGTGCCCGAGCACAAACCGACGCGCGCGAAATTCCCCTTCATCGACGTCCATACGCACCATCGCGATGTGACGCCCGTGCGGCTCGACCAACTCATCAAGGACATGGACGGCCTCAACATGGGTTTGATGATCAACTCGCCCGTCAGCCGTGGTCAGGGCAAGTGGGTCGCCGATGCGGCCGCCGCGATGCAGGCGCATTCGCCCGGGCGTTTCCGTGTGATGACCAACCTGGACGAGTCGAATCTCGAAGACCCCGGCTACGGCGCGCGGGCGGCCGCGCAACTCGAGACCGACATCAAGGCCGGTGCCATCGGCCTGAAGGTCTGGAAACACTTCGGTATGACGATGAGCGACAGCAACGGCCGCATCAAGGTGGACGACCCGCGCTTCGATCCCGTGTGGGCGATGGCCGGCAAGCACAAGATCCCCGTCCTCATCCACACCGCCGATCCGTGGGGGCTGTTTCAGCCGATGGACAAGAACAACGAGCGGTGGCTCGAGTTGAAAATCCAGGCGCGCCGCAACCAGTCGGCGCAGACGAACTACACGTGGGAGCAGCTCATCGAGGAGCAGCACAACCTTTTCGCCCGCCACCCGGAGACGATCTTCATCGCCGCACATCTGGGCTGGCTCGGCCACGATCTCGGCAAACTCGGCGCCCTGCTCGACCGCCTGCCGAACGTCTACGCCGAGATAGGCGCGGTCACGAGCGAGCTTGGCCGCCAGCCGCGCGCGGCGCACCGCTTCTTCGTGAAATATCAGGACCGCGTGTTCTTTGGGAAGGACGCCTACAGCGTGAACGAGTATCACGTCTACTTCCGCCTCCTCGAGACCGACGACGAACACTTCGACCCGATCCGGAAATACCATGGCATTTGGAAACTCTACGGCCTCGCGCTGCCGGATGAGGTGCTGAAAAAACTCTACTACAAAAACGCGCTGCGGATTTTCCCCGGCCTGCCGACCGAGGGATTCCCGCCGTAAGCGACGGCCAGGCGGCGAACTTCACCGCCGCGCTACCGATGTCGCCGCGCTACCGAGGCCGACGCGGCGGGGGCGCCGCGGCTCCCACCATCGGCGCCGGCGCGCATCACTTCAGGCTCGCGAGGAGCGCGGTGTTGAGGCGCACGTATTCGTCGCGCAGCGCGGGGCTGGGCGCCTTGGCCTTGGTGTCGGCGAGCGACGCCTCGGCGGCGGCGCGGGCGCCGGCCTTGTCGCCGGCGGCGGCGAGGATGAGGGCCTTGCGGTAGGTGAAGGGGAAGCGGAGGTTCTCGGCCTGCGCGGCGATACCGAGGTCCATCCACTGCACGGCCTGCTTCAGGTCGAGCTTGTGTTCGTAGTAAAACATCGCGGCCTGGACGTAGGGTTTTTTCTCCGCGTTCGAGGCCATCATCGCCTCAATCTGCGCGCGCACCTTGGTCACGACGTCGAACTTCAGCGGCACCGAGACGAACGTGCTTTCCCAGAAGAGATTCAGGACGGCGGAGTCGTCGCGGATATTGTTCACGTCGATCACAAAGGTCTCGACAACGATCGAGCCGAGGCTGATGGCCGGCACGGTGGCGCGGGCGACATCGTCCTTGGGGTTGTAGGCATACGAGCCCCATTGCTGGTTGGCCGAGCTGAGGATGACGGTCCACTCGTCGGCGCCGAGCTGGGCGAAGAGGGCGTATTTGCCGGCGGGCACCTCCTTGCCGCCGAAGTTCACCGGCGTGCTGAACGAGATGGTCGTGGCGTTGTTGGCGCCCACGCGCCAGACCGTGCCGAAGGGCTCGAGGCCGCCGAAGATTTTCCGGCCCTTCACGCCGGGCCGCGAGTAAACGATCTCAATGTCCGTCAGGCCGACGCGCTGCTTGAGCGTGGCGGTCGGACTGGGCGCGGGGATCTCGACTTTGGGCGCGGGCGTCTGGGCGAACACCGCGCCGCCGAGCGTGCAGCCGGCGGCGAGCGTGAGGAGGAATCTAACGGCGGTGGCGGAGGTCATGGCGGCGAGGGCGGGGAGCGGGAGGCGCGGCGTGGGCGATGCGTGGACGAGGGGCGTGGGCTTATTTCTTCAACGTGAACGGCAGCGAGAACTTGGTTTTTTCCCACGCGATGTTGAGCGCGCCCTCGAGCTTGTCGCCGTTCGGCGTAATCGTGATCGTGAGCTGATCGACGGAATTCTCGAGCGCCTGCTTCGTGAGATCGAAGCGGGCGACGTCCTTGGTCTCGTCGACCGGGATGCCCCACTTCGCGAGGCGGGAGCTGAACGCGAGTTTCGAGACGCCGTTTTGCGACGGCACGATGTAGAGGACGTAGGCTCCGGCGGGGAGTTCCTTGCCGCCGATGACGAGCGTGGCGTCGGTCGTGAGGGTGGTGGCCTCGTCGGCGCCGAGGCGGTCGGCCTTGTCCCACGGCACGAGGCCGCCCCAGATGGGGCGTGCCTCGCCCTTGCCGCCCTTGGCGGAGAAAGGCCGGCCGTAGGTGAGCGTGACGCGCGGCCCGCGCCGGTCGCCAAAGTAGGCGCTGATCGTTTCATGCGGGCTGGTGCGCTGCACGGAGGCGCCACCGCCACCGCCGCTCGGGGCTTTTTTCTTCGGGGCGTCTTGGGCGGTGAGCGCAAGCGGGAGCGCGACCAAGGCGGCGCAGAGCGCGAGGGAGACGGTAACGAGACGATTTTTCATGGCTGATGTGGGTTGGTGGATGGGGATTGGACTGAGCAGGAAAGGGACGGCAGCGCGGACCGAGGCGAGACGCGCGGCGGCCACTTTCGTTGCCCGGGGCGGGGCGTCAAGGGCGGGGGTAATTTCAGCGGCGAACCGCCACCGCATATTCACGAAGGGAAGCGTTTGGCGGTGACGGCGAGGATCGCGCGACGGGCGTGGTCTTCACCGAAGTGGGTCTGGTGGTCGGTGGTGGTGAGGTGACGCCCGTTGGGCTG
>JBEANZ010000112.1:0-3944 GCA_041165185.1 Verrucomicrobiota bacterium
GACGCCGCGGTAGCGCGTGAGGTGATTCCACAGGACCTCGAGCCCGCTCGTGGGCACCGGGAAGGGCGCGCCGACGGTGGCGCCGACGAAGCCGTTGCCACCGGCGCCGAGGCTGGCGGTGGCGGTGTTGGCGCGCGTGGCGTCGTAAACGCGCTGGGGATTCGCGGCGCTGCGGCGCGTGGGATAGACGACGAGCTTGTAACCGGGATAGGCCTTGAGGAGGGCGAGCGTGCCGGCGGTGAGCTTGCCGTCGTATTGCGCGGCGTTGGCGGGGGTGACCGTGAAAAGCGGCTGATCGCCGGCGAACGGATCGGGGTGGTGATCGCCGACCTTGTAGCCGGCGGGCGGGGTGGTGAGGCCGCCGGTCCAGACGGGGATGGAGCCGTCGGCATTGGCGGCGACCTCGGCGCCGAGGGGCGTGAGGTCCTTGCCAAGGCGGGCGGCGTCCGCCGGGGCGGCGGACAAGGTTGAAGGCTGAAGGCTGAAGGCGGAAAGCAGGAGCGCGGACGCGAGGTGGGTGGTTTTCATGCGGGGGATTTGTCGCGCGGCGATCAGAAGGAGTATTTCACCGTGGTCGCGAAGTAGTCGCGGTCGGCGAGGAGGTTGAAGCGGCCGGCGCCGGTGTAGTTGACGTAGCGGAGCTCGAGCGACCACGCGTTGCGGTAGGTAAACTCGACGGCGAGGTTGGCGCTCTTGCGGCCCTTGACGTAGTTGCCGAGCGGGAGCGGGGTGTTGCCGGAGACGTCGTGGGTGAACGCGATCGAGGGCGTCATGTTTACGTTGGGAAACACGCTGTTGTAGTCGAGGCGCGCGAGGAGCTGGTAGCCCCAGGAAAACTTGTCGGCAAACGCGCCGGTGGGCGTGGGCGGGATCGTCGGGAAGGGGGTGATGAGCATCGACTGCGGGCTGCCGCTGGTGAAGGTGCCGGGGCCGTCGTAGCGCAGGACATCCTTGCTCGGGAGGTTGGCCCAGACGCCGCCGAGTTCGCCAACGAGGGTGAACTGTTGCGAGCCGAGCGTGGGGCCGAAGACCTTGGTGAGCGTGGTCTGCGCGGTGACGACGCGGTGGCGTCGGTAGCCGGAGACCTCCTTGTTGAGCTGGCCGAGGTAATTGCCGATCTGATTGGCGGTGCCGAAGGCGGAGCCGGTGGAGTTGGTGAGGGAGGAGAGCGTGGCGAAGAGCAACTCGACGTCGTCGATCTGGAGGGGCACGTCGTTTTTCAACGAGACCTCGCCCTGCCACGAGACGCCGGTCTTGCCGAGCGCGGTGTTGAAGCTGACGCCGTAGAGATTCAGGCCCTCGGGGTATTCGGCGAAGTAGCGGCCGGTGGCGGCGGCGGTGAGCAGCGCGATGGAGCGCGCGCCGGCGACGGCGGTCTGGATCGGGGCGGAGTTGAGCGTGGCCGCCTGGACGGCGGTCAGCGTCTGCGGGGCGAGCGTGGCCTGCACGAGGAGGGCGAAAATCTGCTGGGCCTGCGGGCCGGCCTGCGCGGCCGGGACGCCCCCGCGGATAAACGCGATCGTGAGCGGGCCGGTGAGGTCGGTGTTGATGGGCGCGAGGGGCGTGCGCGAGCTGAGGAGCGGGGAGCGGCTGTTGTAGCGCGCGTAGTAGAGGCCGAACTCGGTGTTGTTGAGGCCGGGCGCGGTGATGCGGGTGGCGAGGCCGTATTGGTTGAAATTGGAGCCCTCGCGATCATTGGCGCGCGGGATGGAGCCGAGCGTGCCGGTGTCGGCGAGCGTGCCGAAGCCGAGGAGGACGTTGCTACCGCCGCGGGTGGCGAAATCGTTCGTCGAGAAATACGTGCCGGCCGGCTCGAGCTCGTTGCGACGGAATTCGAGCAGCCAGAACGGCTCGACGGTGACGTTCTTCGCGACGCCGAGCGACGCCTTGAGCATGTTGACGGGGAGGAGGGCCTCCTTGAGTTCGGAGCCGGGCGTGCGGAGCTTCGAGAGGTCGACGGCGTTGACGACGTTGTTGCCGTTCGGGATGAACGTGCTTTCGCCGAGGCTGAGCACCTGGCGGCCGATGCGGATGTCGAGCGGCATGCCGTCGCCGACGGTGAATTTCCCGCGGCCATACATGTCGAGCAGCTCGCCGCCGCGGACGACGCGGTCCTTGGCCTGATCGGAGAGCGTGGTGCGGAGCGTGCGGTTGCTCTTGCCGTCGGTGAACCAGTAGCCGCGCACGAGCGCGCCGAAGTCCCCGTATTTCAACTCGAGATCGTGCGAGCCCTTGAAGAGCTCGGAAACCCAGCCCTTGCCGTAGTTGAGATTGCCGTCGTCGGTGTTGACGGAGTTGAGCAGGCCGGGGGTGGCGTTGAAGGTGTTGGTCGTGCCGTAATTCGTGTTGCTCGGGTCGCCGAGGCGGTAGATGCCGCCGAATGAGAGCGTGGAGTCGAAGTTGCCCTTCACGTCGCCGAGGGTGAATTGAAACGCGTGCGACGACGGCGCGAGCAGCGCGGCGCAGGCGCCGGCGGCGACGAGCGCGCGGGCGAGACGGGAGGCGAGGGGGCGGGAGTGGGAGCGTGGGACTTTCATGGAGGTTGATTCGTGGTGGAGGACTCCGCCGGCAGGCGCATCGGGGAAGCGCGCCGCCGGCGACCGGGGGTGGTGGTGGCGCAGAAAACGGCCCGCCCCCGCGCTGCGCAAGAGCGAAGATGGCGCGCGCGACGCGGCGGGCGCGCGGCGGTGCGAGGCCGAGCGCGCGGCGGCGCATCGGGCTTTGACGCCCGGGACGTTTCCGCAAACCTGCGCGCTCCACGAATGCAGGCCGCGACCCACATCCACGTCAAAGGCGCCCGCGAGCACAACTTGAAGAACCTCGAGCTGCGCCTCCCGCGCGGCAAACTGATCGTGATTACCGGCCCGAGCGGCTCCGGCAAATCCTCGCTCGCCTTCGACACCATCTACGCGGAGGGCTACCGGAAATACATGGAGAGCCTCAGCGCCCAGGCGCGCCAGGTGCTCGACCAACTCAAGCGGCCCGACGTTGATTTCATCCACGGCCTCTCGCCGGTCGTCGCCATCGAGCAACGCACCGGCCAGGGCGGCCCGCGGTCGACCATCGCGACCGCCACCGAGATCGCGGACTACGCGCAACTGCTCTGGGCGCTCGTCGGCGAGCAGCGTTGCCCGAAGGACGGCGGGCGCGTCGTGCAACGCTCCCTCGACGACAACGTGCAACACGTCCTCACCGCGTGCGCCGGCGAGCGCGTGATGTTGCTCGCGCCCTTCATGCGCGCCAAGCCGAGCGTGCTGCGCGACGAGCTGCCGCGCCTGCGGCTGCGGGGCTTCCAGCGCGTGCGCCTCAACGGCGAGGTGAAAAATCTCGACGACGAAAAACTCCTCCCGCCCGGCGCCGGCACCAAGGAGATCACTGTGGAGATCATCGTCGACCGCCTCGTCGCGACCGCCGACCAACGCACGCGCCTCGCCGACTCGCTCGAGCTGGCGTTTCGCGAGGGCAAGGACCGCGCCGTCGTGCTCGCGCAGAAATCCGCCGACGCCCCGTGGCGCGAGATCGCGCTCTCGCAGTCGCTCGCGTGCGAGGTATGCGGGGAAGTTTTCGAGAAACTCGGCGCGCGGCATTTTTCGTTTTCGCACCGCGAGGGCGCGTGCCCCACGTGCGACGGCCTCGGCCGCAAGCTGCGTTTCGCCCCCGAGCTCATCGTCGCCGATCCCGAGAAGAGCGTGCGCGCGGGCGCGCTGAAGCCGTGGCGCATCGGCGGAAAAAATCTCATCATTAAGCACAACGCGCTGCTGAAACAGCTCGCGGAGCAACTGCCGTTCGATCCCGAGGTGCCGTGGAAGAAACTCCCGGAGGAAACGCGCGCGGTCATCTTGCGCGGGGCAGGGGAGCGGCAATTCGCCTTCAAGCTGCGCCGCATGAGAGAGGCCAAAGCCATGCCTTTCACCGGCGTGATCGCGGACTTGGAGGAAAGTTTT
>JBEANZ010000113.1:0-3172 GCA_041165185.1 Verrucomicrobiota bacterium
TCTCCTCGCCAACAAGGAGCGCAGCATCCGTATCGCGATTCAGGGCACGAGCGGCCCGCTCGTCGTCAACGGCGTCGAGTTCTCCGGCGTCATGCCCGCGCTCCCCCACCTCGACGACGCCACCGTCGCCGACATCCTCACCTACGTGCGCAGCGCGTGGGGCAACACCGCCGACGCCGTCGCGCCCGCCGAGGTCGCCGCCGTCCGCGCCCAACTCGCCGCCGCCGACCCCAACAAATCCGATCCGTTCGAGCCGCTCCCGAAAGCGCCGGCCGGTTTTTCCCTCCGCGAAGTCGTCCGCCTCCCCGTCCACGGCGTGCGCCTCGCCACGGTGCCCGGCGCGGACTGGCTCCTCGTCCTCAGCAACAACGGCGACCTCTTCCGCCTCGATCCCGCCACGGGCAACCTCTCCCGCCTGCTCACGGCCAAGGACTACGCCGACACCTCCGCCGGCAACATCGACGCCCTCGGCCTCACCATCGATTCGAAGCGCCGCCTCTACCTCGTCTCGAACCAGCGCGTCGCCGAGAAGCCGTGGCACGTGAACCGCGTCGTGATTTTCCGCTCCGCGCCGCTCGAGGCGAACGGCGTCCCCGGCAAACTCCGCGCGTGGCTCCGCACGAGCTACCCCTGGGGCAACAACTACTACAACCACGGCGTCTGCCACATCGCCGAGGGTCCCGACGGAAAAATTTACGTGAGCAGCGGCGCGCGCACCGACGGCGGCGAGGTCGACGGCGGCGTTTTCAAGAACGACACCGTCTACTGGAAAGGCGGCGAAACCGATCTCACCGCCGGCCTCTGGCGCCTCGACCCCGAGCGCGACTCGCCCGACATCGAGATGTTTGCCCGCGGCATCCGCAACGCCTGGACCTTCGCCTGGAACGATCGCGGCGAATTGTTCAGCGCGAGCAACGGCCCGGACGCCCACCGCGCCGAGGAACTCGATTTCGTCGAGCAGGGAAAACACTACGGCTTCCCCTACCAATACGCCGCCGACCCCGCCTCCGACAAACCCTACCCCTACACGCCCGACGTCCCGCCCGGCCTCACCGTGGTCCCCGCGTTGAAAAATTTCGGCCCCGCCGCCGGCGGTTCGCCGACGAAGCCCATCGCGACCTTCGACGCGCACTCGTCGCCGACGGGGATGTTGTTTTGCGGCCCGGAGTTTCCCCCGGCGCTGCGCGGGAAATTCCTGATGGCGCGCCTCGGCAATTTCATCGGCCCCGCCGAGGTCGGCTACGACATTCTCGCGCTCGACATTCAGCGCAACGCCGCCGGCGTCCACGAGGTGCGCGCGGAGACGTTTCTCGCTCCGCTCGCGCGCCCCGTCGACGTCGCCCGCCTCGGCCGCAAGCTCTACATCATCGAATACACGCGCCCCATCGGCACGAAGACGGGCCGCCCCAGCAACCCCGGCCGCATCCTCGAGTTGAGCTGGTGAGGTTTCGGCGCACGCGTTCCGGTCCCTTGCGCGGCGCGCCTCCTCCACCCGTCGTGCTGCGCACTTGCCGCCCGTTCCGGTTTCTCCCCTATTGCCGCCCAGCATGAGTTCCCCGGCCACGTTCGAGTCGTTCGAGAAAACCCTGCGCGAACTCGTGGAGCGCTTCGCCGCCGGCGAGTCGGGTTTCCTCCAGTCGAGCTACGACGAGGCGAAACTGCGCCAGGATTTCCTCGACCCGCTCTTCGCCGCCCTCGGCTACGATCTCGGCAACCGCCTCGGCCTCATCCAATCCCAGCGCGAGGTCGAAATCGAAAGCCGCACGATGATCGCCGGCCGCCGCAAGCGGGCCGATTATCTTTTCCGCGCCGACACCCGCGACCGCTTCGTCTGCGAGGCGAAGAAACCCTACGAGGTGCTCGACGCGAAACACGCCTTCCAGGCCAAGCGCTATGCGTGGAACAAGAATCTCGCGCTCGCCGTGCTCTCGGATTTCGAGGGCCTCAAGATCTACGTCGTCGCCGGCAAACCCACCGCGTCCGACGATGTGACGTGGGGCCTCTATCGCTCGTGGCACTTTCGCGAGTATGCGCAGCACGCGTGCGAGCTGTGGGACTTGCTCTCGCGCGACGCCGCCGCCGGCGGCAGCATCGACCGGCTGCTCGAATCGCTGCCGAAGAAACCCGTCGGCAAGGGCCGCGCCCGCCAGCTCTGGCTTATCCGCCCCGACCGCACCCGCGCGCTCGATGCTGATTTTCTCAATTTTCTCGACGAGGCCCGTCGCACGCTCGGTTCCGATCTGCTCGCCGAGAACGACGATCCCGCGCTCCGCGAATCCACGCGCCTCAACGAGGCCGTCCAGCACATCCTCGACCGCCTGCTCTTCCTCCGCATCTGCGAGGACCGCGATATCGACATCGGCACCAACCTCCGCCTCGAGGTCGAAAACTGGCGCTCCGCCCACCCCGGCATCGCGCCCCCGCGCCGGCGGCCGGTGCAGCGCGATCTGCTCGCCGAGGAACCGCCGACCGCGCCGTGGCACGGCGGTCGCGGCCTCGCCGCCCCGCGCGGTTCGCTCTGGCACCGGCTCGTGCGGCACTGCCGCGCGCTCGACCACCGGCCGGCGGGCCTCGTCCCGTTCTTCAACGGCAACCTCTTCAAGCCCCACTTCTCCGAGGAACTCGCCGTCGGCGACGTCTGGCTCGCGGAGTTTCTCGACGACATCGGCGACGACGAGTCGCCCTATCTCTTCAACGTCATCTCCGTCGAGATTCTCGGCACCATCTACGAGCGCTTCCTCGGCAAGGTCATCCGCCCGCACGGCCGCGGCGTGACCATCGAGGAGAAACCCGAGGTGCGGAAAGCCGGCGGCGTCTACTACACACCGCGCTACATCGTGGACTACATCGTCGAGCAGACCGTCGGAAAACTCCTCGCCGACCAGCCGCCGGAAAAGACGCTCGCGCTCCGCCTTCTCGATCCCGCGTGCGGCTCCGGTTCCTTTCTCATCCGCGTGTTCGAGCGCGTGTGCGAGCACTGGCAGACGTGGTTGCTGGCGCGGCCCAGCGCGCGTCGCCGGGACTGGTGCTGGACGGACGAGCGGACGGGCGACGTCCACCTCACCGCCGCGCTCAAGCGCCGCATCCTCACCGCCAACATCTACGGCGTCGACCTCGACCCCGGCGCCGTCGAGGTCACGCAACTCTCGCTCTACCTGAAGATGCTGGAAAA
>JBEANZ010000114.1:0-4362 GCA_041165185.1 Verrucomicrobiota bacterium
CTCGAGGATCGTGGCGTCGCGCCCGCCGACCTTCGACCAGCCGCGGAAGAGCGCCAGCGAGATCACCGCCACCGGAATCGAGGCGCTCACGGTGAGGCCGACCTTGAGCACGAGGTAGAGCGACGACGCGCCAAACACGATGCCGAGCACGATGCCCGTGAGCACCGCGCGCAGCGTGAACTCCCGCATCACGACGTGATCGGGGATAAAGGGTTCGAATTTTTTCGGGGTGATCATGGGACGGGCTTCTCCTTTGTTTGTCATTCTGAGCGGAGCGAAGAATCCAGCAGGACACTCGTCCGCGGAAAGCGCGAAGGAAGTCCAAGTGGATTCTTCGCTGCGCTCAGAATGACAAGGTTCACGGGGTTGGGGATTTTTTGAGGCGCGACTTCATCCACTTCCTGAACTCCCCGCCGCGCCAGCGGGGGAGCTCGCGTTTGTCGGCCCACGCCTGGAGCGCGGGGACGGGGATCATTTTCGTCGGCACGTGGTTCATCAGCTTGCCGCCGAAGAGCGACGCTTTCCACACCGTCGGCTGCGAGGCGAGCAGGGCCCACGCGCCCATCGGCGGCGTGCCGGGCGACGGGACGTTTTCCTCCTTCGCCTTCGCGCGGAGCCGCAGCAGCAAATCGGGGATCGGGATGTTGACGGGGCAGACTTCGTTGCACGCGCCGCAGAGCGACGAGGCCTTCGGCAGATCGGCGAGCGACGGGAATTTTTCGCCGGCGAGGAGCGGCGAGAGCACGGCGCCAACGGGGCCGGGATAGACGCTGCGATAGGCGTGGCCGCTCGCCTGCCGGTAAACGGGGCAGACGTTGAGGCAGGCGCCGCAGCGGATGCAGCGCAGGATGTCGCGGCAATCGCTCGCGAGCACCTCGGTGCGGCCGTTGTCGACGAAGATGACGTGCATCTCCTCCGGGCCGTCGGGCTGCGCGGGGGATTTCGGGCCACCGATGAACTCGGTGTAAACGGTGAGGTCCTGCGCCGTGCCGGAGCGGCCGAGGAGATTGAGCAGCAATCCGAGGTCGCGATCGCGCGGGACGATTTTCTCGATGCCGATGAGGGCGATGTGGCACTTCGTCGCGGCGAGGCAGAAGCGGGAGTTGCCCTCGTTGGTCACGAGGACGATGCGGCCGCTCTCGGCGGAGACGAAGTTGGCGCCGGTGAGGCCGACGTCGGCCGCGAGGTATTTGTGGCGGAGGAAATGCCGCGCGCGCCGCGTGATCGTGCCGGGGTCGTCGTTGTAAGCGCCGAGTCCCTCGCGCTCGAAGCTCTGCGCGATCTCGCGGCGGTTCTTGTGGATGATCGGGCGGACGATGTGGCTCGGGTGATCGTGATCGATCTGGATGATAAACTCGCCGAGGTCGGTCTCGAGCGCCTCGCAGCCGTTTTTCTCGAGGAAGTGCGCGAGCTCGATCTCCTCGCTGACCATGGTCTTGGCCTTGACCATCTTGGTCGCGCCGCGCGCGCGCATGATGCGGAGCACGGTCTCGCACGCGCTCTCGGCGGTCGAAGCCCAGTGGACCTGCGCACCGGCGGCCGTGAGTTTCGCCTCCACCTGCGGGAGGTAGGTGTCGAGGTTTTCGATCGCGTGCTGCTTGATCTCGCCGGCGATCTCGCGGAGGCGGTTGGGCTCGGCGAACTGATCGAAGAGGAGCTTGGTGCGCTTCTCGTGAGTGGTCTTGGTGCTCTGGTAAACCGACGCGCGCGTGTCGGCCTTCAGCTCCGCCGCGAATTGATCGATTTGTTGGAAACGCATTTTCGGATTAAGCGCAAAGACGCGAAGCCGCGAAGTCCCGAGCCAAGCCAGATCTTAGCGTCTTGGCGTCTTCGCGCTTAGTTTGCTTTTCCATTTTTCAAGGCATCGCGCAGCACCTGCGCGAGGTGGAGGGTCTTGATGGGCTTGCCCTCTTTCGCGGCGAGGCCGCCCATGTGCATCATGCAGCTCATGTCGCCGGAGACGAAGACATCGGGCTTCGCCGCGCGCACGTGGTCGAGTTTCAGGGAACCCATCGCGGTCGAGATGTTGGGAAACGAAACAGAAAACGTGCCGCCGAAGCCGCAGCACTGCTCGCCTTCGCCAAACTCCACCACGCGCACGCCCGCGATCGCGTTGAGCAGCGTGAGCGAGGCTTCGCCGCTTTTCGTGCCGCGCGAGTGGCAGGAGCGGTGAAAGGCCACCGTCGCGTCGTAGCGGCCGGGCCACGCGGTGACGCCGAGACCGTTGACGATGAAGTCCGCCAGCTCCCACGTGCGGCGGCCGAGCGCCTCGACCTCGCCCACGTCCTTTTCCTTTTCGAACTCGAGCACGGCGCCGTGAAACATCATCGCGGCGCACGAGCCGCTCGGCACGACGACAGGCTCGTCGCCGGCGAACGTCCTGACGGTGTGGCGCACGACCTTGCGCGACGCGACCCAGTCGCCGCCGTTGAAGGCCGGCTGGCCGCAGCAGGTCTGCGCCTCGGGAAACACGACCTCGACGCCGAGATGCTCGAGCACCTCGACGGTGGCGGCGGCCACGTCGTCGTAAAAGGCGTCGCACAGGCACGTGGCCATGAGCTGCACGCGCTTGCCGGTGATGGGCTTTCGCTCGGTGTTGAGCATTTTGGAATGGAAAACCGTGGGTCGCGGCGACTGTGTTGCAAAGAAATTCTCCGCCATGCCCTCACCTGTTTTCTCCGCCGCCGTCGATCTCGGCGCCACCAGTGGTCGCGTCATCCTCGGTCGTTGGTCGCGCGACGGGCTCACGTTGAACGAGGTCCACCGCTTCCCCAATTCCTTCCGCAGCCTCGCCGGCCACGACTACTGGGATGTCGGCACGTTGTGGCACGAGGTGCAGGCGGGCCTGCGCGCGGCGGCGGCGGCGGTGCCGCGCGGCGCCACCATCGCCTCGGTGGGCGTGGACGTGTGGGGCGTCGACTACGCGCTCGTCGATGCGACCGGGCGGCTGGTGTTTCCGGTGCATTCGCATCGCGACGCGCGCACGCAGCCCGGACTCGCCCGGCTCGCGGGCAACCGCGCCGACCTCGAGCGCATCTACGCGGCGACGGGGATTCCAAACGTATTCTACAACACCTCGCTCCAGCTTGCGGAGACCGTGGCCCGCTATCCCGCCATCGCGCAGCTCGCGACGCGCTGTCTGTTGCTCCCGGACTATTTCAATTTCCTCCTCTCCGGCCGGATGGAAAACGAGTTCACCGCCGCGAGCACGTCGCAACTCATCGACGTCCATTCGACCGACTGGTCCCGCCCGGCGCTCGCGCATTTTGGCGTGCCGGAAAACTGGTTCACGAAGCCCATCCTGAGCGGCACGAAGCTCGGGCGGTTGAAAAAGGAAGTGGCGCAGGGCGCACGCGCGCTCGCCGCGACCCAGGTGATCGCGGTGCCGGGGCACGACACCGCCGCGGCCTACGACGCGATGCCCGCCGCCGCCGACGGCACGGATCTCTACATCAGCTCGGGCACGTGGTCGCTCGTGGGTTTTGAAAGCGACCGCCCCGTGCTCGGCGCCGAGGCGCTCGCCGCGCGCATCTCCAACGAGCGCATCGGCGACGGCCGCTACCGCCCGCTCACAAACGTCATCGGCCTCTGGATGCTCGAGGGCACGCTGAAAGATTTTTCGTCGCGCCCGGCAAGCGACGACGAGTGGGCCGCGCTCATCACCGCTGCGGAGAAACTCCCCGCCCCCGCCGCGCCGCTCGACATGGCTTTCGCCGAATTCGGCAACCCCGCCTCGATGAAAGCCGCGATCGACGCGCAGCTCCGCCGCCGCAAGCTCCCGCTCCCGAAAAATCTCGCCGCCTACGTGCGCCTGATCTGCGAGTCGCTCGGCAAGGGCCACGCCGACGCGATGCGAGCCTTCGAAAAAATGGCCGGGAAGAAATTCCGCCGCATCCTCATCGTCGGCGGCGGCTCGAAGAACCGCCTCCTCTGTCAGGCCACCGCCAACGCGAGCGGCCTCCCCGTGGTGAGCTTCGCCCTCGAAGGCACCGCCGTCGGCAACCTCGCGAGCCAGCTGATCGCGACGCGCGCGGTCCCCAATCTCGCGGCGTTTCGCGCGCGGATCGCGCGGGGACTTTCCGGGCGGGAGTATTTTCCCGCGTAGCGTTTTTTGCGACGAACTCTTCGGGCACGCGCGGGCGCGGGTCGGCGGCGGGCCCGGCCCGCACGGCGCCGGATTCATGGGCGGGACGGCCGTGCCGCTCGGATGCCCCGGGACACTCGGGGCTTCATGCCATTTTCCAAACGCGACGGGGCATTCGCAGGGCCGCCGCCCGTCGGCGTGCCGTCGCGATCATCACGCGAAAGAAGAAGCTGACATCGACCTCCTCTCTCTCGTGTGCGGCGCGACGGCACGCCGGC
>JBEANZ010000115.1:0-3973 GCA_041165185.1 Verrucomicrobiota bacterium
ACAAAAAATTCGGCGCTTCCATCACCTACAACTACACCGCCGAGAACATCCGCAACGCCCCCAACATCGCGCTCATCAACACCCCCTCGCGCAGCCAGTTCCTCATGCCCCGCGAACTCTACAACGCCACCATGCGCTACACGTTACGCCCCAACCTCACCCTGAGCTTCGGCGTGCAAAACCTGTTCAACGCGCCGCAGAAATACTATCGCGGCGTGTCCGATCAGCTCCAGACGTTCCTCATGCAGGGCACCACGATCACCGGCGGCATCGAAGGCCGCTTCTAATCGCCGCCCGCGACGTCTTCGTTCCCCCTCGGGGCGCGCCGCACATGCGGCGCGCCCTTTTTTCGCCCGCGCTCGGCGGCCGAAATCCGTGCTCGCTGCTTCCGCGCCCCACCCGCACCGTCCCGCATGGAAAAACTTCCGTTCACCTCGCTCGGCCTCACGCCGGAGATGCTCAAGGCTGTTGAAAAAATGGGATTCGAGGAAGCCTCGCCCATTCAGACCGCCGTCATCCCCGTCGCCCTCACCGGCAAGGACATCGTCGGCCAGTCCTCCACCGGCTCCGGCAAGACCGCCGCCTTCGCCATCCCCGCCCTTGAGCGCGTCGATCCGAAAATCCGCGCCGTGCAGGTCCTCGTCCTCTGCCCCACGCGCGAACTCGCCGTGCAGGTCGCCGAGGAGACCGGCAAACTAGCCCTCTTCAAACGCGGCGTCGCCGGGGTGCCCATCTACGGCGGCCAGAGCTACGAACGCCAGTTCCGCGCCCTTGCCGCCGGCGTGCAGGTCGTCATCGGCACGCCCGGCCGCGTCATGGATCACATGGAGCGCGGCACGCTCAAGCTCGACACGCTCAAGATCGTCGTGCTCGACGAGACCGACCGCATGCTCGACATGGGTTTCCGCGACGACATCGAGCACATCCTCAAGGCCGTCCCCGCCACGCGGCAGCTGCTCTTTTTCACCGCGACTATTCCCCGCGCCATTCAGGACCTCATCGGCCGTTACCCCAAGGATCCCGCTTGTATAAAAATCGACTCCGTCGCGCAAAACGCCCCGCAGGTCGAGCAGGTGTGGTTCGAGGTCGACCGCCGCTCGAAAATCGAGGCCCTCACCCGCCTCATCGACGTGCATGACTTCCGCTACGGCATCATTTTCTGCTCCACGAAAATCATGGTCGACGATCTCGACGAGCATCTCCACTCGCGCGGCTACATGACCGACCGCCTCCACGGCGACATCACGCAGACGCAGCGCGACCGCGTGATGCAGAAATTCCGCGAGCGGAAATTCGAGTTCCTCGTCGCCACCGACGTCGCCGCCCGCGGCCTCGACGTCGACGACCTCGAGGTCGTCTTCAATTTCGATCTGCCCAACGACGCCGAGGACTACACGCACCGCATCGGCCGCACCGGCCGTGCCGGTCGCAAGGGCCGCGCCTTCACCTTCGTCTCCGGCCAGGAGCTCTATAAACTCCAGAGCATGGTCCGCTGGGCGAAGCTCGACGTGCGCCGCGGAAAAATCCCCTCGCTCGACGAAGTCGAGGAAGCGCGCACCAACGTGTTCTTCGAAAAGATCCGCACCACACTCGACGAGAAATCCTTCAAGCCCCACGACCGCATGATCGACCGCCTCCTCGATCAGGGCTACGCGAGCACCGACATCTGCTCCGCGTTGATCCACCTCCTGCAAGCCGCGCCCGGTGGCGCCGGCACATCGTCGGCCGCCAAGAAGCCCGCGCCTCCCACCGGTCCCGCGTCGCGCCCCGTGCCGGCCCCCGCCCCGACGACCGGCGCTCGCGCCCCCGCGCCCATCGCGCCCGCCGCCAGCCCGGTCGCCGCTCCCGTTTCCGCGTTACCGGCGGCCCGGCCCGCGCCCGCCGCGAAGCCCGCCAAATCCGCCGCGCCCGCGTGGGCGACCTCGGTCGCAGGCGGCAAGCACGCCGGCAAACACACGCCCAAGCCCGTAGTCGGCTTCCCCGACGAGCCGGCCCGCCCGGCCGTCGCGCCCGCGCCTGCACCTGCGCCCGCGTCCGTCGTGCACGTTGCCGCTCCTCCCGCGCCTCCCGCAACCGACGATGCCGTCGCGCCCGTCACCACCGACACGTCGCCCTCCTCCGAGGTCGGCGCCGCTCTATCCTCGGGTGAAGTCGGAAGCGAAAACGACGATGACCTCGCGCCGCGGAAATCCAAATACGACCGCCCCGCGCGCACCGGCCGCGAGCCGGGCATGGCCACGATCTTCCTCAACGTCGGCCGCAAGCAACTCGTCACGCCCGGCGACATCGTCGGCAAGATCGCCGGCGTCACCCGCCTGCCCGCGACCGTCGTCGGCGCGATTGACATCCACCAACGCCACACGCTCGCCGACGTCGCGCAGGAGCACGCCGCGCTCATCGTGCAGAAACTCGCCGGCATCAAGGTGAAGAACATCGCGCTGGAGCCGGCCCTCGCCGCGCGCGAGCCGCAACCGTGACCCGGGGCGCGGCCCGCTTTTTCGTGAGCGAGCGTGCGGCGAAAGGCGTGCCGCTCTTTTCGCGCGGCTCTCCGCTCCCGTAGACGGCGCACCGCGACCCCGACACAGGCTGGAGAAGACCGGCACTGCTCGGCCGGCTGACGTGGTGTGCAGAGGTTGCGCGCCGCGACGAGTTTGCTCCGCCCGCGTTCTGTCGGCCCACGACCTTGACACTCCCGGAACGCGTTCCCTAACTGCCGCCCCCATATGGACGTCGCGCTCGACCAACCGGTCCTCGTGCTGAATCGCCTGTGGCAGGCGGTCAATGTCATCGGTGCGCGCCGCGCCTTCGGGCTCCTCGCCCGCGGGCACGCGCAAGTCGTCCACCACCACGACGACGATTTCCGCACCTTCGCGCTCCTCGACTGGATCGATTTTTCGCGGCACAACCCGCCCGTCGAGCAACTCGAAACCGTCCGCACCCCCACCCGCGCGATCCGGCTCCCTCGCGTAATCCTGCTCACGTTTTTTGATCGGTTGCCGTGCAAGGAGCTCAAGCTCACGCGCAACAACGTCTTCGAGCGCGACAAGGCCACCTGCCAGTATTGCGCGCGCGCGCTGCCCCGCGAACAGCTCAACCTCGACCACGTCATCCCGCGCGACCACGGCGGAAAAACCACGTGGGAAAACATCGTCTGCTCCTGCATCAAGTGTAATTCGCGCAAGGCCAACCGCCTCCCGCACGAGGCGGGGATGCGGCTCATCCGCAAGCCCGTGCGCCCGAAGTGGCGTCCCGTGATCTCGCTCGTGCTCGGCCACCAACGCCACGAGATGTGGAAGGACTTCCTCGACGTCGCCTACTGGAACGTCGAGCTGGAGGAGTGAGCCTTTGACACGCCAACGGGCCCGCCCAACCTGACGCCATGCCCACCGTGGAGACCGAGCTGTTTACCGTGGCCGACTACCGCGCGATGCCGGAGGGCCCGCCGTATTATCAACTCATCGAGGGGGAACTCATCATGGCACCGTCACCGGGCAGTTTTCATCAGGACGTCGCGGGAAACCTTCACCTGCTGCTTGCGAATTACGTCCGCAAACACCGCCTCGGCAAAGTCTGCATCGCGCCGCTGGATGTTTACCTGACGGCCGACAGTGTGGTGCAGCCGGATGTGTTTTTCCTTTCGCGCGGCAACCTGTCCTTGCTTCAGGCTGACGGCGTGCACGGCGCGCCGGATCTCGTCGTGGAAATCATCTCCCCCTCGACCGCGACGCTGGACAAAAAACGCAAGCGCGCCCTCTACGCCCGCTGCGGCGTGCAGGAACTCTGGCTCGTCGACCCGCTGCTCGAGCAAATCCACCGCTACGTTTTCGCGACCGACGCAGCCAAGCCCGTGCGCATCGTGGACAGCGAGGAGACTTTCGAGTCGCCCCTGCTGCCGGGCCTCGTGGTAAGCGCGCTCGACGTCTTTCAGCGTTAGCCCGGCACGTCCGCGGCTCGCCGCGCGCACTCCGGGATT
>JBEANZ010000116.1:0-5211 GCA_041165185.1 Verrucomicrobiota bacterium
GCAAACAACACACGGCCACCGGAAACGAGCGTCAGATTTCGGCCGTAGGTGCAAAGCGACATACTAGGCCCGCCGAGAGTGTAGAGGCCATAACCGGACGCCGTAGAGAGGCCGAAACCAGTAGCCCGAATCTCAGACGAGCAAGAAACGAGTTGCCCCCCCGTCGGCGTCAGAGTCCAAGCGCCCGCGCCACTGCCCACCACAGTCTGCCCAGCAGGGCCAGTGAGCGAAGAACCGCCACCCGTTGGGAAACGCAGCGGCATGGCTCAAAAGTTCACAGCCAAGTCGAGTTGAGCGACATTCAGCAGCCCAGCAGCGCCAGAGCCCGGAACGACGCGCGCGTAGAGCAGCGTGCGGCAAGGGATGTCGTCAGCCTCACCCGGATTCAGCAACCAGCCCGACGCCGACGCAGATTCCAAGCCGCCAGCGGCAGGCGCAGGAAAACCGGCAGCTCGCGCCGAGGCGATGCGCACCGCCACCGTCCCGATGTTCCGGATTTTCCACAGCATGAGAGTGCGCGTGTAAGGCGTAAAATCCGGCGAGTAGGGCGCAGTCGCAATCGGGTAAACCGAGAGCGAGTGAGGCAAGCCGTCGTTCGCGATAGCGATGTCACTCCCCTGAAATCCGCCCGCCACCGTGTGCCGGATGAAATCCCCCGGAAGCAACGCAACCCGCCGGTCAAACCCGGCGAGCGAGCCGTAGACGACACGCACGACGCCATCATTCACCGCCACCAGCGGAGGAACCACCGTGAAGCCGGCCGGCGCATCAGCCGCCGGATTCGGAACGTAAAAGGAGAGATTAGAGAACGAAACCGGCCGCCCGTCCGCATCACGCGGAGCGATTTCGCGGCCCGGACCAAAGCGCACTTTCGGCCCGCCATCGATGCTCAAATCAACTTCAGTCACCGCCTCCACGACGGCAACGAAGTAGCCCGTGACATTGTAGGAACCGAGCAACACGCCGGCAGTCGCGCCAATAGGGACGCGAATCGCAATCTGGTCGAGATTCACGCGGTCTTCCTCCCAAAAATCCGCACCGCCGCGAAGACCGCAGCAACGATACCGACGATGACCGTCACCGCCTTCACAAGCCCGGCCGTCGTCTGTTGGTCCGCGCTCTTGGTCGTCTCAAACACCTTGCCGAGAAATTCGCCGGCAAAGGCGCGGTCCTGAGCAGCCCCGGTAGAGACCGAATCGACGGCGAGCTTCAGCGCCTCCTGAGAAGCGGCGTAGCTACGAGCCGAAATCTGGTCCCCAAAGTTGTAGGACGCCGCCAACATCTTCCCCGCTTCGCCCGCGAGCATCTGAGAGGCGTCAATCGCCCCCCGGGCGACACTGGCGTCGAGAGAGTTGTTCGTGATGTTCGTGACGCGGTTGTCCGTCGCCTGATAGACCGAATTGTCCGAGAGATTCCGGTTATCGACGACGGAGTGATTATCTACGGTAGTCCGGTTGTGAGAGTCATTGCTCTGAGTCGAAACCGCGAAAGACGAATGGTCGTCAAACTTCCGGTTGTCGTTATTGGAGCCGGTCGTCGTGTTCGTCGTAGTGTTCGTCGTCGCCTGGTTGCTCGTGACCGCAAAAGACGAATGGTCGTCGAACTTCCGGTTGTCGTTGCCGACAGACGAGCCATCGCCGACGAGCACGCCGTTGTCCCCGACGCCGACACGGTTATCGTTCGAGACGTTGCTCGTCGCAGTTGACGAAGACTGTGAACTCTTGGAACTGGAAAAATTCAGGCGAAGCGGTTCCGCGAAAAGGAACGCCAACCAGCGGCCGAGAAAAGAAAAGCCCTGGACAGTCACGCGACCGCCCTCCGCATCACAACCTCGGAGACACGGAAACCGAGCTTCAGGCAGCCCGCAACGAGCCCAGGACGCGCCGTAGAAAAAGACACCGAAGTGCAGCCCTCGCGGAGCGCAGCCGCGTCGACGGCGTCAACGAGCGCAGGCAACAGGGACCGATGGGAGTCACCCGAGAACGCAGCATGAACAACAAATTCATGCGCCGACGTGACCTCAAAAACCACAAACCCCACGCGTGCCCCATCCCGCTCCACGCGCGCGACACGCGCACGCCCGGCCACAACATCCGCAGCCAACTCCCCCGCCACATCCGCCGGCGAGTCACAGCGCATCGCCCGGAGCGCAGCGAAGTCCTCGCCCCCGAGCACGCCGGGAGCGAGGACAAGGTGGGACAACACGGAGGCCACGGAGAAGGAAATCAGAGCGAAAATTTTCACCGCTTGCGAAAAACGAGAACGAGGCCGAACACCGCCACGCCGGCCACCACGACAGGCCAGAGCCAAGAAGGAACGCCGCCACCCGCCGAGGCACCACGGCCGACGGCGAAAGCAGAGTTTATTGAAAAACCACTGTTCCCACCAGAGGACGAGTTGCCGTCCAACGATGCACCGGAACTGCTAGAAACTTGAATCGGAAGCGCCATGACTCATTTCCGGCGCAGAAACAAAAACAGACCGCCGAGCGCGACCACGCCGCCGACAATCCAAGGCAGGTAGGCCATCACAGAAAACCCACCACCACCGGCAGCCCGGTTCAGCGGCGCGGCCGTCGTGGGGATAGCGACCTTCGCAGCAGTGTTCGCAGCCTTCGCCGCGTTCCACTTTGCCCACGTGTCGAGAGCGGCGTTCGCCGTGCCGAGCACGTCGTCAAGAGCGAGGTTCGCCGAATTCTGAGCTTCATCAATGTAAGTCGTCATGGGGGAGCAACTGTTCCCCTGCGCGCCCACCAAAAACCAACAGCGCGCAGGGGAGTTGACGGGGAAAAACGAGTTACTTGAAAATCTGATACTGTTCCGTAAACGCGTCAACGGAGCCAGCCCCCGTGCCGACCAATTCGACGCGAAGGTCGTTCACGAGTTGAGCGCCGCCGCCGGGAAGCGTGACGAACGAAGCGAGAAGGTCAGTGAGCTGACGCGAAGTCGCGGAGAACGCGATGGAGTAGCAATTCGCCTGAAGCGAGAGGCCGCACTTCGCGAAGATTTCCGAGAGGAGGGTGCGCGGGATGTCCTCCCACTTGACGAACTTGTTCACCTCGATGCGAGCCGACGTCACGAGCGCACTCGGGAAGTGAATACGGTCGTAAAACAGGCCGTAGTCGCGGAGCAACCCCTGACCCGGCATCTGCGTCCGGCCGTTGGCAACCGGCAGCCCCGGATAATTCCGCACGTGGCGGAAAGGGTAGGCCGTGAACGGACGGTCCGCCGTCTCGATAGTCGCGTAAGCCTCGACGAACGGGACAACGGCGGCGTTATTGAACTTCACCTCATAAGTGATGTCGCCGACGCCCTGCGTGCCCATCGCGTTTCGCTCCTCGCCCTCGATAGTCCGGCGCCACGGTTCGGAGTAGTAATCCCGCAGATAGCCGTTGGACGCGGCGTATTGAGCGCCGTTCGTCGCGTTGGCGATGTCGAGAGTCGTGGGAGTCCACTCGCGGACCGCCTTGCCAGACACCTTCAGGACGATGGAATCGACGCGCGCTTTCATCTGCGCAACCGTCATGTCCACGGCGTTATCCTGAAAATGAAAAGTCACGTCGTGGAGGCTGACGCCCTTGGGAATCAGGAACGTAGCCTTGCCGTTAGAAACGATGTTGCCCGTAGGGTCGGGGAGCTTTTGGAGAAGGCGCGGCATGAGAGGAGAGGGGAGCGGTTGCGAGGCGAGGGGAGGCCCGGCGGGTTAGCCGAGAATCATGCCGACGAAGCCCTGAACGGACGCAGGGAGGCGGGGCACAACGAATTTGCGAATCAGGCCGATGATGACGAGGGCGACAACGACAGTGCCGACACGGCCGGCCCACTTTTTGAGGTTTTCTTTGTTCACGGTTGAGCGGTTGAGACGAAGGGTGAGAGGAGACAACCCAACCGTGGAAAAACCGCGCCAGAAGCGAAAGCCCGGCGGTTAATGCCGGTTCACGAATTCAAGCAGCAACCGACAAACCAGCCGCACGCGCCCGCTGAATACGTTTCCGGCAAGCCGGAGTCGCGCGAGTAACCAAACCCGCGACCAAGCGGCCGCATCCACAGGCGCACAGAACCGCCCCGCGTGACTCACCGCGGCGCGTGACCGCACGTGCAATCACCCGCGCCATGTAGACAGGGACACCGTTACCGACCGCGCGATATTTCGCGCGCCGCGACAGGCCGGGAAGGTCAAACAAAGACGGCAACCCCTGAAGCTCACAAAAACGAGCAAACGGCGGACAGTCGCGGCGTGACGCGGCCGTCGCCAATGCAGCCTGGACAGTCGCGCGAGCCGTGGCGCTCCGATCGCAAACGAGCACCGATGAGTCACGCGACCCAAACTGAAAACAGCGGTTGCGACGCTGCGCGCCCCCGCACTCATCGGCACGGAGATTAAAGCGCTGAACCGAGTAACCCGCGACCGCGACACACGGGACACGAGGCACGTTTTCCAAGAGAAACCACACAGGATCCGCCTCAGAAACGACCCGCACGAACTCCGCGAGCATCGCGAGGCCGTCGCCAGTGGGGGGAGTCCGACGAAGCTGAGAAAAATCCTGACAGGGCGAACCGCCGATGACGCCTTCAAAGTGACCAGCCGGCGCACGAAAGGACCGCACGTCGCCACCCCAAACCAAATCGGGACCGCGCACGACGCAAAATCCCTCCGCCTCAAAGCCACGACCCAAAAGGTCCGCACCCGGAAAAAGCGAAAGGACCAGCCCGTGTGACGGAGCTCGCGCGTCTGCCCCAGGCGCAGTCACGGCAGAATCCCCGCGCGAATTTGCTCCGCGCCCTCCCGCAAGAACCGGATGGGCTGATAGGGCCGCTTGTGCAAAAAACAATACTGCGGAACCACCCTTTCATCCGAGGACTGGAGGAGCGCGCGGTCCTTCATGGTGCGAGCCCACAGCCCCGCGTCCACATCATCAGCGAGCGTCAAGAAAAGGTCCGTGAGGTTGACCCGCATCTTCCGAGCTATCGCCGAGTGCGAGTGACCAAGAGCGAAGATGACCGGATGCCGGTGACGAATTTCCGAGAACAACGGCGCGTTGTCGTCGTCATCGCCGCCATGCGTCGTAGCCTCATCCCACACGACGCAGCAGCCTTCCGTTGAGGAAACGACCTTCCGCCACTTTTCAAAATCCTCCGTAACCCACGCCTGCGGACCCCACGGCTCGCGCTTCTTCTCGCGCACCCACGGGTCGAAAACGAGCGACCGCAT
>JBEANZ010000117.1:0-14242 GCA_041165185.1 Verrucomicrobiota bacterium
GAACCTGACGGTGAGCGCGGGGGTCGCGGCGCTGCCGGCGGACGCGACGTCCGCGAAGGCGTTGCTCGCGGCGGCGGACAAGGCGCTCTACGCGGCGAAGCGCGGCGGGCGGAATCGCGCAGTGGGGTTTGACGCGGTGTGAGTTCGCCGCCCGGCGATCACGGGCCGAGGACGCGCAGGCAATCGGGTCGCACCCGGATCGAGATTCGGGCGGTGGTGTCGACGAGTTCGCCGTCGACCTGCATCGGTGCCGGCGAGGCGCGCTCGATTTCGATGCGCTCGGCGGCCCACGTGCGGACGCGCGGGTGGAGGTGGAGCGTGCCGCGGAAGAGCCGCCATAGGAGGGGCACGCTGGCGAGGGGGCCGAGCGCGGGCACGGCGACGAGGTTGAGCCGGCCGTCGAAGAGCGAGGCGCGCGGCGCGAGGCGGGCGCCGTTGCCGAATTGGGAGGCGTTGGCGATGCCGAGCAGCAGCGGGCGCAGCGCGACGGGCGGGTCGTCGTCGAGGCGGACCGTCACGGCCGCCGGCGCGTAGCGGAAAAACTCGATCGTGGCGGCAACGAGGTAGGCGGTGAAGCCGCGGCGCGGGAGGCGGTTGAAACGGCGGAGCACGGCGGTGTCGAAACCGCAGCCGGCGGCGCAGAAGAAGAGGTGGCCGTTGGCGTCGCCGGCGTCGATGCGGTGGATGCGGCCGTGCGCGAGCAAGGCGAGGGCGGCGGGCGTGGCGAGCGGGATGCGGAGGTGGCGGGCGAGGCCGTTGCCGGAGCCGAGCGGGACGAGGCCGAGCGCGGTGCGCGTGCCGACGAGGCCGCGGGCGACCTCGTTCATCGTGCCGTCGCCACCGACGGCGACGACGAGTTCGCAGCCCGCCGCCGCCGCCGCGACCGCGAGGGCGGTGGCGTGCTGCGGTCGCTCCGTCAACGCGAGCTCGGCGCCGGTGCGCTCCGCGAAGGCGCGGACGGCCGGGAGCGCGGCGGCGGCGTGGCCGGAGCGGGGGTTGACGATGAGGCGGGTTTTCACGGGCGGAAGGCTTTGACCGCGCGTGGGGCGGATGGCACGGATGGGAAAACCACAACGTGCCGCCGATGTCGAAACTCCATGTGCTCACCGGGCCGACGGCCGTCGGCAAGACCGAGTGGGCGCTGCGTTGGGCGGAGCGGCACGGCGCGGAAATCGTCTCGTGCGACTCGCTGCTGTTCTACCGGGGGATGGACGTGGGCACGGCGAAGCCGACGCCCACCGAGCAAGCGCGCGCGCCGCACCACCTGATCGATGTGTGCGAGCCGGCGGAGCGGATGGACATCGGGCGCTACCTGACGCTGGCGCGCGCGGCCGTGGCGGAAATCGCGGCGCGCGGGCGGCCGGTGCTCGTGACGGGCGGGAGCGGATTCTACCTGAAAAGTTTTTTCGCGCCGGTGGTCGATGCGGTGGCGGTGCCGGCGAGCGTGGCGGCGGAAGTGGCGGCGCTGACGCCGGAGGCCGCGCTGGCGCGCCTGCGCGAAGCGAATGGCGGCGCGCTCGGCGCGCTGGACACCGCGAACCCCCGCCGCGTGTCGCGCGCGCTCGAGCGCTGTCTCGCGAGCGGGCGCACGCTGGCGGAACTCGCGCTGGAGTTCGCGCGACAGCCCGCGCCGTTTGCCGGCTGGGACATCCGCCTCACTCGGCTGGAGCGCGAGCGGGCGGAGCTGGAGGCGCGGATAGAGGCGCGGGTCGCGGTGATGCTGCGCGACGGTTTGGTGGACGAAGTGCGGCGACTTCGCTCGGCGGGTTTCGAGAAAAACCCGAGCGCGGCCGGCGCGATCGGTTACCGGGAAACGCTGGCGATGATCGACGGTGTGCTGGCGGTGGAAAAACTGGCGGCGGAAATCGCGAAAAACACGCGCGCGCTCGTCAAGAAGCAGCGCACGTGGTTTCGCACGCAGTTACCGCCGCATCGCGTGCTCGCGGCCGAGGCCGAGGGCGTGGGCGACGTGGCGGAGCTGTTTCCCGACGGCGGGTAGAAGGGTGGGGGAGCGAGGAGCGGCGTGGGTGGCGCCGCGTTTTCCAATTCTCGGCGGGCAGGGACGCCCGCCGCTACGAAGAGCCCGCCGCTACGAGGGGTGCCCCGCTACGAGCGGCCCGCTCAGGGCTTGACCGTCACGTCGACGAATTCGCCGGGGACCAGTTTCAGGCCGGTCGGGATCGCGATTTGGATGCGGAGGCCGGGGGGCGGCGGGGTGTTGGTGGGCACGTGCATCGCGGCGAGGATGCTCGGAGAAACCGATTCCATCGCCGGCCCGACCTCGATGATCTTGGAGGCGGCGACGACGCGGCGGGTGGCGCGGGTGCGCAGCTCGACGGCCTGGCCCGCGCGCGGGGTGAAGGGCATCGGCTGGCGGAGAAACCCGGTGACGCGATCGGATTTCGTGGCGAGCACGCGGGCCACCGCATCGCCGGCGGCCACGCCCTCGCCGTTGCGGCGCGCGAGCAGCGTGACGACGCCGTCGATCGGGGCGATGAGCGGGAGCGGGGCGAGCTGTTGTTCGACGGCGCGGAGCTTGGCTTCCTGGACCTTCAGCGCGGCGTCGAGGGCGGCCTTGCCGGCGAGCCCGGCGTCGGTCTCGTCTTTCGGCGAATAGGTGCGGACGATGGGCTCGAGGTGGGCGACGAGGGCGTCTTGCCGCTCGATCTGGTGGCGGAGGGATTCGCGGGCGATGCGGAGCTGCGAGATGCTGGCCTCGGTCACGAGCCCCTGCTTGAACAACTGCTCGCCGCGCACGAGGTCGGCCTCGGTGGATTGGAGGCGGCCCTGAAGGGAGGCGAGTTCGACGCGCTGGTTCATCCAGTTGAGACGGAGGTTTTCGTAGTCGAGCGAGATTTTGAGCTTGTCGGTCGCGCCGCTCATGCTGGCGGCGACCATCGCGAGTTCGGCGCGGATCACGCCGAGGTTGGCGTCGAGCAGGCCGGGGTTGGCGGGGGCGACGCGGCCGATGATCTCGCCGGCGCGGACGGGCTTGAGGGTATCGACGGTCAGGCCCGCGAGGACCCCGGCCTGCGGCGCGCGAATCTCGGCGTGCGTGACCTCGGCCTCGGCGACGAGCGTGGCGGGGGCGACCCAGCGCGACCAGATGAGCACGGCGGCGATGACGCCGAGGATGAAGACGACGCGGGGCAGGTAGAGGAGGCGGATCTCCTTCCAGCGCTGGGAGGGCGGTGTCGGGATAGGGCCGAGAAGGCGCGGGTCGTCCATGGCTTAGATTTCGGATTCGTCGGCGGCTTGCACGCTCGACACGCGATCGACGCCGGGGGTGGAGGCGAGCTCGCTGAGCAGTTCGCTGGCGCGTTTCGGATCGCGCAGGAGGAGGCGGTAGGAGAGGTCGCCGCCCTCGACGCCCTGGCTGAACTGCTGGTTGGCGATGTGGACCTTGAGGCAGTGGCGGTCGAGGAGGTCGCTCACCGAGGAGAGCTCGGCGGCGGGGCGCATCCACTTGAGATTGAGGATGAGATCGAAGCGGTGGCGGGTGCCGGAGGCGGTCATCCAGAGGAAAATGAAGAGCGCGCCGAGCGTGATGGTGCCGAGGACGGCCGAGGAGAATTTCTCCGTGCCGCACGCCGCGCCGAGCACGATCACCGCGAGCACGTAGCAGGTGTCGAGGGTGTCGCGGAGGACGTTGCGGAAACGCACGACGGCGAAAATCGCGATGAGCCCGAAGGCGGTGAAGATGTTGTTCGACATCACCGAGAGCACGAGCGCGACAAGCACGGGCAACATGATCAGCGAGACGACGAAGGAGCGGGAGTAGGAGACGCCCGAATGCGTGAGCACGTAGACCCAGGCGATGGCCTGGCCGGAGAGGAACGCCAGCAACAGCGCCAGCGCCATGATCGGGAAACTCGTGGGGGCGGCGCCGTAGTCGCCGTTGAGGAATGCGTTCATTTGTGTCCGGGACCGAGGGAGCGGCTGAGCGCCGTGGAGGCGTCGAGCCAGGGGGCGCTGGTGGCGGTGGAGACGACGGCGCTGCCCCACTCGAAGCCGGTGCGGCGGCGGGAGACGTTGTTGTGACCGAGGACTTCCACGCCGGTGACATACTTAGCGGCGCCGGTTTGCTTCAAATCAAATCCGCGCACCATCTCGACCATCCACGTCGGCATCCGCTCGGTGAACTTCAGCTCGAGGATCACGTAGTCGGTGAAGATCTGCGTCGGCCGCTCCAGCGTGGTGAGCAGCTCGGCGCCGAACTCGGGCTCGACGATCACGCGGCGGTCGATTGTGACGCGCACGCTGGCCTTGCCCGCGTTGACGTAGGCCTCGCGCATGTAGGCGTTATGCAGGCGGGGCGCGGCCTGGAAGCGCTCGACCAGTTCCCAGAAGTCGAGGAGGTCGGCCCAGTATTGGGGCTTCCACGAGTGGAGGTGCTCGCGCCGCGGCGCCTCGCCGATGAGCAGCGGCCCGATGGCGTCGCGCCGCACACGCGCGCGTTGCTTGACGACGCCCTCGTTGATCCGGCGCTTGATTTCGCAGAAGACGGGCGACGCGGGGTCGTCGTCGTAGTAGCGGATGCGGAGCTTGAAGCGGTTGCGGTCGCCGCTCGTGGTCGCCCAGTAGGTGTGCAGGCGGTTGGAATCGAGGTAGAGCGAGTGGACCGGGTAGGAGTTGTCGACCTTGCCGCGGGCAAACTCATCCGGCTCCAGATAGCAGGAAACAAACGCGCGCACCCCAAGGGCGACATGTTCGGAGACGAGGTATTTGATCTCTCGGCGGATGCGTTGGGCGCGGTCGACGGCCATGCGGGGTGCGCGGAGGTTTCCCGCCCGCCGGAAATCGCGCAACCCCAAAAACGGCCGCCCTCCGATCTCGCGGCGGACCGCGCGGCGGCGCGACCGCGTGCGCGACGAAATCGATTCGACTCCCCGTCGCACCGTTCGTTTAACACCGCCCATGCCCCGCCCGTCCCGCCTGCCACGCTTGCTCGCGCCGTTGTGCGCCGCGTTTCTCCTCGGCTGGATCGCGCCGCTCGCCGCGCAGTCCACCACGCTCGGCGGCACGACCTTCACGCTCAAGGGCCTCGTCGGCGTCGGCCGCGTGGCGGCCGCTACGCGCGACAAGCAGGGCGAAACCTTCGGCTCCCTCTCCGGTCTCGCGCTCGACGTGCGCACCCTGCGCCGCAACACCGACGGCTCGTTCACCGCCACGCTCTACGCGCAGCCCGATCGCGGCTACGTCAAATCCAGCGTCACGACCAACTACCGCCCGCGCCGGCAGAGATTCACGCTCACCTTCAAGCCCGACACCAACGGCTCCTCCAAGCAGGACCAAATCGATCTCTCCCTCGCCGAGACGATCCTCTACGCCGAGTCCAACGCCACCCCGCTCACCTCCCTCGATCCCACCGTGACGGGCGCCGCCGTGCGCGGCGGGTTTCCGCGCCTCCCGCAGGCCTTCAACAACCGCCTCGCCCTCGACGCCGAGGGGATCGCGTTGTTGCCCGACGGCACGTTTTTCGTGAGCGACGAATACGGCCCCTACCTCTACCGCTTCAGCGCCGACGGCGTGCTCCTCGGCGCCGTGCGCCCGCCGGAAGCCTTCATCCCGAAGCGCGGCGGCCAGGACTCGTTCTCCTCCGACAGCCCCGCCGCCGGCCAGCCCTCCGCCCTCCCGAGCGGCCCCGACTCCGGCCGTGAAAATAGCCAGGGCCTCGAGGGCCTCAGCCTCTCCGCCAACGGCCGCTCGCTCTTCGCCGTCATGCAGTCCGCCCTCCGCCAGGACGGCGGCTCCGGCGGCAACAGCACCCGTCGCCACGCCCGCCTCCTCGAATACGACATCTCCACGCCCGCCGCGCCCGTGCTCGTGCGCGAGTGCGTGCTGCCGCTCCCCACCTACACCGTGAACGGCGCGCAACTCGTCGCCTCCGTCGGCGACATCGCGACGCTCGGCTCGCGTTTCCTCCTCGTGCTCGTGCGCGACGGCAACGGCCGCGGCGCCGACGTCGCGAAGTCCAACTACCGCGCCGTCCTCGTCTACGATCTCGCCAGCGCGACCAACCTCGCCGGCTCCGCGTTCGACAGCGCCACCACGCCCGCCGCGCCCGGCGGCGTGCTCGCGTCCACGATCGTCCCCGCCACCTCGACCGTCCTCATCGATCTCAACAACGCGACCGAGCTCGCGAAGTTCAACCTCAACAACAACACCAACGACAACTCCGACACCCTCGCCGAAAAATGGGAAAGCCTCGCGCTCCTCCCCGCGCTCGACGCCACCACGCCCGATGATTTTTTCCTCCTCGTCGGCAACGACAACGACTTCTCCACCACCGACGGCCTTCAGGACGGCGCCGCCTACCGCGCCGGCACGAGCATCGACACGATGGTCCTCGCCTACCGCCTCACGCTCCCCGGCACCACCTACCTCCCAAACATTCTCGCGCAGCCCGCCAGCCGCAGCGTCGCGCTCGCCAGCTCCGTCACGTTCACCGCCAGCGCCCTCGGCAACCCCGCGCCCACGTTTCAGTGGCGGAAAGACGGCGCCAACATTTCCGGCGCCACCACCGCCACGCTCACGATCCCCAACGCCCTCGTCGCCGACGCCGCCGCCTACACCGTCGTCGTCACCAACACCGTCGGCAGCGTCACCAGCGCCAGCGCCACGCTCTCGATCATCGGCGCGACCACGCCCGTCTTCACGCTGCAACCCGTTTCACAGACCGTCGCGCCGGGCGCGACGGTAGTGTTCAGCGCCGGCGCGACCAACTCGCCGAGTTACCAATGGCTCCGCAACGGCGTGGTGATCGACGGCGCGACCAACTCCCTCCTCATCTTCACAAACGCCACCGCCGCCAACGCCGCCACCTACACCGCCGTCGCGTCGCGGGGTGCAGAAAACATCCCCAGCAGTAGCGCCACCCTCACCGTCGCCACCGCGACCGCCCCCGCCGACGTCGGCCGCCTCATCAACCTCTCGATCCTCACCGCTATCACCACCACCGATTCGCAGTTCGCGCTCGGCACCGTGCTCGGCGGCGCGGGCACCAGCGGCACCAAGCCCCTCCTCGTCCGCGCCGCCGGCCCCTCGCTCGCGCCCTTCGGCATCGCGAGTCCCCTCGCCAACCCGAAACTCGATCTCCTCGACGGCCAGACCGTCTTCGCCACCAACGACGACTGGGGCGGCACCGCCACGCTCAGCGCCGCGTTCACACGCGTCGGCGCGTTCGCCTATCTCAACGCCGCCTCGCGCGACGCCGCCGTCTTCAGCGCCACCACGCCTGCGCGCGGCTACTCCGTTCAAGTCAGCGGCGTCGGCGGCACCACCGGCGCCGTCATCGCCGAACTCTACGACGCCACCGAAGCCGGCACCTTCACCGCCGCCACGCCGCGCCTCATCAACGTCTCCGTGATCAAGTTCATCCCCGCCGGCAGCCTGCTGAGCGCCGGCTTCGTGATCGGCGGCACGACCTCGAAGACGGTCCTCATTCGCGTGATCGGTCCGCGCCTCACCGCCTTCGGCATCGCCGATCAAATGCTCGATCCGAAACTCGATTTGTTCGAAGGCACCACCGTCATCGCCTCGAACGACAACTGGGGCGGCGACGCCCAACTCACCACCGTCGGCAATTCCGTGGGCGCGTTCACGGTGATCGACGCCGCGAGCCGCGACGCGATGCTTCTGATCACGCTCCCGCCGCGCGGCTACTCGGTGCAAGCGAGCGGCGTGAACAACACCGGCGGCCGGGCCCTCGTGGAAGTTTACGAAGTGCCGTAGTCGGAGTCGTGGCTGAGGCGTCCCGCCTCAGAGCCCGCCGACCAAAATCTCTTGTAGGAGAGCGCTTGCGGGCGATGGGCTGCGGCGTCGCCGAGCGAGTCGACGGCGAAATCGCCGGAGCGCGCAACGACGCCCCCTCACTCCCCGTTCACGCTTCACGCTCGACGCACGGCGACTCCCGCGGGGCAGTCGGCGCTCGCCGCGAATTTCCCCAAACCCGCATGGCCACAAGAAACACAAGAAGGCACGAAAACTGAGCTCCTATTTTTGTGCCTTCTCGTGCTTTTTGTGGCCATCCCCTCCGTGGTTCGCTTCGAACCACCCTCCGCGCTCGCTGCGACCTCCTGGCTCTCCGCGCCCTCTGCGAACTCCGCGTTTCAACCCACCCGTTCCGAATCTCCCCCGCGCGCCGCCTCGCGCTCCGTCGGCCGCCCGCACCCCGACGCTCCTCCGCCCAACATCACCGCCAACCGCCCCCGCATCCGCGCCTCGTTCCGCCGCGCCAACGCGTGCTCCCAAATCCGCACCACGCGCCAACCCCGCTCGCGCAACGCCCGCGTCACGTGCCGGTCGCGCGCCCGGTTGCCCGCGATCTTCTCGCGCCAGAACCGCGCGTTGCTCTTCGGCCGCGTGCCATGCGCCGGACACCCGTGCCAGAAACAGCCGTCGACAAACACCGCGAGCTTCCGCGCCCGAAACACAAAATCCGGCCGCACGCGAAACACCTCCCGGTTTCCACGGCTCAATTTTCCCCGGCCGAGTTTCCACTGCAACACCACCCCGCGCCGCCAGCCCGTGATCCCCCCGGCCCGCAGGAGCGCGACGAGCCGCAGCTCCGTCGAGCGATTCCCGCGCGACCGCACCGCCGCCATCACCGCAGAACGCTTCCGCCGGGAAAAAATATCGGCCATGTTCGCCGCCAGTCGGAATCAACGACCGTCGCGGCGCCAACTGAAATCCGGAAATTCGGGTGGCCTGTGTGGATCGAGCGGTCCCGCTTCCGCCAAAGCGGGCTACGCGTGCTACCATTTCCGAGGCGTCTGTAGAACGTAGGGCCGCCGCTTGCCGGCGCGCCGTCACGATTATCACGTGCGCCACGCGTCGGCGCGGCGGCGAGCGCCGGCCCTACCAAAGACCAGTCGCGTCGAGCAAAGCGTATGAAAGGTCTCCCGGCGCGAAAGCACCGGGAAGAGCGAGCGAGACGTAGCCCGGCGTGGAAGCGCCGGGATTGGTCCGGGTTGTCACCTTGTCTCACGAACCTCAAAAGCGTTTCCGGCTCAGTCGCGGGCGACGCGCGCCAGGAATTTCTCCGGCGTCACCGCCGGCACGGGCGACTTCCGAAAATCGCGCACGTTGCGCGTGACGATGTGCGTGGCACCGGAATTCTCCGCGGCGGCGGCGATGAGCGCGTCCTCGAAATCGGACAGGGGGAGTTCAAGGGCGCGGGTGACTCCGGCCGTGTCGAGCTGGGCCACTTCAATGCCAGGCACCAGATCGCCGATGAACTCCCGCGCCTTGGCGGCGCCGCACTCCCGTCCCATGAGATAGTTGACCGTGGCCAGCGAAGGCATGGCGACGACCGTGGTGCCGGGATGATTCAGGCTCCACGCGACGACCGCGCCGCTGGTTGCGTTCAGACCGGGCCGGCTCACGGCGAGGTCGATGAGCACGTTCGTGTCGAGGAGCGGGCGCAGCATCACCGGACGTGCTTGGCCATGATCGCCGCCGCGCGGGGATCCTTCGCGGCATCGGGCGAAAGATGGAACTTGCCCTGCCACTTCGCGAGAAAGCGTTCGCCGGCGTCGCCCGCGACCAGACGGTTCAGATGCTCTTCGACGACGCGCGAGAGCGGGAGCTTACGGCGGCGGGCCCAGAGCTTGCCCCGTTTGACGGCGGCCTGATCGACGTAAAGGGTGAGCTTCGTCTTCACACGTGGAAACAGGGTTCCTACGTAAGCCGAGTCAAGCGGTGCGAAGCGGCGCGCAGCCGCCCGCACCCGGGGGCCGTGGGAGAGGTTCGCCGTGACCACGGCGGGGCGTTTTCGTTGGGTGAAAATGTCGGCCACGGGTTCCGTGCGTTTCGCGGACTTCACCGCCATGGGGAATGCCGCCGGGGAAAGCAGGTTGGGAAATTCTCTTGCCTGTTGTCCCTGGTATTACCAGGGTATCACCCGGTATTACCGGGACATCCCTGACGCCGCCATTCCATCGCCTGCAATGAACAAACTGGCCCTCCTCTTTCACTCGGAAATCCGCGCCGAGATGCTCCGGCTCCTGTTTGGCGCGCGCCAACGGGAGATGTATCGCGCGGAGATTATCGGCCACACCCCTTTTGCCCAAGGTTCGGTCGAGGAGGAACTGCAGAAACTGGTCAACTTGGAGCTGCTCACGACGGTCAAAGATGGCAACCGGCGCTACTACACCGCCAACCACGCCCATCCGCTCTACCCCGAGCTGCACGCCATCGTCCTGAAGACGTCGGGCCTGAAAGACCTGCTGGCCGAGGCGCTCCCGAAGAAAAAAATCACCTTCGCCTTCGTCTTTGGTTCGGTGGCGGCCGACAACGAGCGGGCGGAGAGCGACCTTGATCTCATGATCATCGGCCCGGCCAGCCACCGCGAACTCGCGTCCACGTTGCGCGCGCTGAGTGAGCGGATCGGGCGGGAAATCAATCCGCATTTCTTCGACGCGGCCGAACTGACTCGCCGCGTGGCCGCCAAAGATCATTTCCTCGGCGACGTGATCGCGAAACCCAAGCTCTTCATCATCGGAGACGAAAATGAGTTTACCCACCTGGTTGGCCGCCGGCTGGCTCCAAAAGCATAACACCAGCGCGGCGGAAATCCGCGACCTCTGGCTGATCGTCGACCGCGATCTCGCGGACGCGGCGTCGGGTGGTATTTCGGCCGACTGGCAATACGGCATCGCCTACAACGCCGCGCTGAAGCTCTGCACCATTTTGCTCTACGCCGAAGACTACAAGCCGGCCAAAGGTGCGATGGCCCACTCGCGCACGCTCAACGCCCTGCCGCACATCCTCGGCGCCCAGCGCCAGGGCGATGCCGACTACTTGGAAGGCTGCCGCCAAAAGCGAAACACCGTGGAATACGACTACGCGGGCGGGGCGTCGCGCGGTGAGGCGGAGGAGTTGATCGCCTTCGGCCACGAGTTGCGCACGGAGGTCTTGGCGTGGGTGAAGAAAAACCACGCGAACCTCGCGCCGGAGTGACCGGGCAATCGCCGGCCGCGGCGACGGCGAAAAGCTTCACGATCTGCCTCGGTTTCTTCGGGCCGAATTCCGGCCTCATCTTGAGGGGTGCCGGCACTGAATTTTTGACCACCGGCCAGCTGTGATCCTTTGGGGAATTGCCTTGTCGAAGCCTTGGGTTTTCAAACACAACCATCCTCAGCGCACTTGCTCCGCGTATTTGCCACCTGCCACTCGCTCCTATTTACACTCTCGATTCCGTGACCTACGCCACCAAGCAACTTACCCGCGCCCTGCAGGAGCTTACTCGCCGCAGCCAGCAGGATGAGCCGCAGGCCCAGTCATCGGCCCCGTCCGTTATTCCCGCCGACCGGCTTCAATTCTCCAAAGAGGTGGAATCCTATCTGGAGCGCCGGCAGGACTATTCCTCCCAGACCCGTCACGTGAGCGTCGGCAGCTACTGAGTTCGATGCGGCATGAATTTTCGCGCCGCGCCGGGGACACGGATTGATTGGATCGATACCCGGATAGAGTCCGGATTCTCAAATTTCCTCTACATCGACCGTCACTACCGGTCGCACCCCGTCCTGCGGCGCATCTTTTCGCTGGCCCGGGTCTTGGGCTACCGATCCTTGCTCATCGAACGCCTCGACGAGGGCACTTGCGCCCTGCTGGCCGAGGAAAACGCGGCGCTGGGTATTCGTCGGCCCGACTTTGTAAACTCCATCGTTCATCGCCTCACTTTCTGGCGTTGTTCGCCCGATGCCGCCGCCGCGCCCACGGACTTTATCGGTTACGCGATTTTCAAAAGCGATCGACTCAGGGGAGCCAGCCAACCCCAGGATCACGTTTATGAATCCGTGCTCCCGCCGGTTCGGCTGGAGGATCAAAACAACTTTATCCACTGCCGGCGTTCCTATGCCGTGCAGACCTCGGTCGGTCCGCAGACCGTCACCGGCGTCCTTTATGCGCAGCAAAACGATCTGACCTTTGTCTGCGCGCATGTCGCCTAGCGCACCGCGCTCGCCTGCCTCGTGCCCGAGGCCGACCTCGGCTATGCGCGGATGAACGGTCTGGCGGGTATTGATCATCGCACCCGCGTGGTCGGTGGTGGCCCCGGACTTTCGCCGGACGATTTGCAAACGATTCTGCGCGGTCTCGGCATTCCGCATGAGAAAATCGTGCATGAGCCCAAGGATGGCCTTGATCTCCCCACCGAATTTCAGCGCGACCTCTATGGGTTTATCGAGTCCGGGTGCCCGGCCTTGGTTGGCTTCGAGCTCGAAGATCCTAATCCCCCGCCCGGCGGTTCGCCGCGGCATATCGTGCCGGTGATCGGGCACACGTTTAACAACGATGCCTGGGTGCCCGACGCGCAGCGGGCCTACTTTGGGAACCAGCTCCGCTATTTTTCCAGCGAGAGCTGGCTGAGCAGCTACGTGCTGCACGACGATAATTTCGGTCCCTATTACTGCCTGCCCCGGCATTTTTTGAAGAAGGACAATTTCCGCATTATCCTCGGCCTGCAACGCCACGCCACCACTTACAGCGCCGGCGAAGCCGAGGCGGTCGGCTTCGATTTTCTGCAAAGTATCGTCCGCTTTGCCCCTTCCATTGGGCAGGATTGGTATGACCGTTTCGGCGTGTTTTGTCGCCAGGGCCTGCTGGTCCTGCGTTCGCTGCTGGTTGAGCGGACCGCCTACCTGCGGCATCTCCAAGAAATACGCAGTTGGACCGGCGCTCCGCTGGAGGCCGCGCTCATCGGCCGGATGGAAAACCACCTGCCGGAGCGATTTTGGATGATCGAGGCCAGCGCGCCGGAGTTGTTTACCGCCAGCCGGCGAAAATTTGGCGAACTCCTGCTGTCCGCGACCACGCCCCTGCCCAAGCCGCTCAACATCAGCCCGCTCCTCGCCGCCCGGCTGCCCGGCATGGTGCTGCTGCCCGAAGCGGGAAATATCGCCCGGTTGTCCACCGAACTGCAGAGCCATACGCCGCTCTTCACGTCCGCCTCTCACACTTGACCGATGCGCGAGCTATGCACTTGGCGGCTTGAACTTGTCGAATTCCTTGGGGAGCAGGCCGACGAATTCTTCCGCCTTCATGGCGTAAAGATACCAGTTCACGTCGAATTGGTTGGCGACACGGGTCAGTCGACGTGGTGATCCGCGTCCGCTTCCACCGCCACCGCGTTTCATTCGGCCATCGCTGCCCAAATACAACTTCGTGGCCGCCGCCAAGAAAGTGGCATTCGAGACCCGCTGTTGGCGTGAAGCGAGTTGCTCAACCAAATCACCGGGTCGATTCAGCGGCTGAAAAAGCAGCACTTGGGCGACTTGCGGCTGATGTCGATGGGCGCGATAAATGATGTAGGGGCCGAGCAAAAGGTGCCGATAGTAACGCAGATAGTTGCCGACCTCGGGTATGTGCCGTGCGTCTGCGCCTGGTTTCCGCCCACCATTGCCCTCAACCGGACAAGTGGAATCGAAGAGGCAAAGCGAAAGCCATGCCCATAGTCCTTTGTTGCGCTCTGGCAGTTTCAATCCGGTCCCTTCGAGTAGACTCCACAGGAATTTTGCTGCGTCCAAGCGAGACTCCAGCGCCTTTGCTTCAATTTCAAAACCGCCTTCGACTTCTTCGGAAAATGCGTTGTCCACAAGCAGCTGATCCGGAACCGCGAGCTTTGGATCCAACCGCAGTGCAGCGAGGTAACTCTGAAAACTCGCGATACCGGCTGCATTGAAAACTCTGAGCTTCATCCGATATCCTCCGCGTTCTTTCGCGCTTCGTTGTAGCGCTCGGCGAGCCCATACTTTTGGGCATAGGCGTAGGCTGCGTCCTCGATCCAAAGTCGCCTGCTTTCTTTCGAATCAGGAATTTCCTCCGCTCCCAAATACTGCCGGGCAAATCGTGCCCACTGGCCACGCCAGCCTTCTTCCTCCTCTTCGGGATGGTAATCTTCGTCGAGCAAGACACGGGTGAAAATGGCTCGCACCACAGCGGGATAAACAAGTGCGGCAAACTCCGGCGTCCGAGCCAGCGCCTTTCCATCGCCAACAGAGCGATTGACGACGAGCGTTGGAGTGTCCCCATCCATCTCGAGCCGCCAAACCTCGTGACCCAAGTCGCCGACTCGAATTGGCAGCAAAGACTGACCTTGAGTCTTGCCGTCGGGCGACTCGCAAGGAACGCGATCGGCTTCAGCCAAGATGCGGTGCGAGTCGCTGGCCGAGGTGACGCGAACTCGGAAGAGAAGACCGTCGCCGCTGTCGAAATCGTCCAGCCATCGCGCAGGTGGAGG
>JBEANZ010000118.1:0-5094 GCA_041165185.1 Verrucomicrobiota bacterium
CAGCCCAACGGGCGTCACCTCACCACCACCGACCACCAGACCCACTTCGGTGAAGACCACGCCCGTCGCGCGATCCTCGCCGTCACCGCCAAACGCTTCCCTTCGTGAATATGCGGTGCGCCGCCGCCGGCCGGGTTAATCGGGGCTTGCCCGTGCGGGGGCCGTGGCGCTGATTGGCGGAGCCCCCCGCGACGCAACCCCAGCCTTGTCCCCATGAATCGCCCGATCACGTCCGTCCTGCTTGCCGCGTTTCTGCTATCGGCCTTCGCGGGCTGCACCACTCCGCCCGCGGTCGTCGCGACGGCCGCGCCGCGTTCGCCGGCGTATGCGTTGGTCGTCAACGTCGAGGGCCGCACGCCGACGGCCCCGCAATGGGCGCTGCTCAACCGGAAGTTCTCCGCGCTCCTCGCCGGGCGCGGCCTCACGTTTGTCACCGATCCGTCGCTCGCGACGCACCTGCTCCACATCGACTACCTGCCGGGCGACACCGAGGCCGACGAAGGCACCACGATCGTGTTGGGCACGACCTTCAATCGCGCGCTGGGCTCGAATTCCTACGCGCTCGCCGCCCGCCGCACGCCCACCGCGGGCTACGCGGCCACCTATGATTTTCCGCCGGCCGGCTACGGCTCCTCCTACGCGAACAACTACTACTACGACAACACCAGCTACTCCTCGCCGTCGTCTTCCACGCCGCCGCGCACGACCACGCCGCCGGCGCACCCGAAACGCCCCGTCGATCCCGCCGACTGCCCGCCGGGCACCACGCCGCCCGCCTACGCGCACCATCCGCCGGGCTCGACCGGCGGCGGTGGCACCCGCCCGCCCCCGCCGTCGCGGCCCGAGCCGCCCTACACGGCGTCGACGAGCTACAGCGCGCCGTCGTATTCGGCGCCCTCGTCGTCCTCGAGTTATTCGGGCGGCTCGTCGTCCTACTCTAGCGGGTCGTCCTACTCGGGAGGCTCCTCCAATTCGGGCGGTAGCTCGTCCTCGTATTCTTCCGGCGGGTCGTCGTCCTCTGGCTCAACGTCCCCCGGCTCAACGTCGTCGAGCGGAAGCGGCAACAGCAGCCGTCAGCCCGACTGAAATCGCGGGAGCTGGCGTTGGCGGAGACCGCTCGTGGCGTCGGCAAACGCGAGCAGCGGACCGACGCCGTGCGCGGCTGACAACATGCGACTGGATGGGTGGGCGGGAGCTACGCCCCGAAGTTGGCCGAGTTGTTCATTTCCTCCATTCAACGGGTTGCCCAGCGAGGTGACGGTGGTCCTCCGGGAGTAGGGCGAGGTCTCTGACCCGCCCTCGCGGCCCGGAGGGGCAGGTCAGAGACCTTGCCCTACGTTCGGGCCGCGGCCCGTCGTTGGCTGACGCGCGACCGTGGCTCTCTGATGCGGCTCGCCGAAGCCGGCACCCGCTGAAAACCCCCGCCGGTTCGCTTCGATGGATCGGGTCAGCCCTGCGTGAAGGCCGGGAGCTTTACGATTTTTCCGCCGGCGAGGGCGGATTCGTGGGCGCAGAGGCCGACGCAGGTCCAGTTGGCGGACTGCACCGCATTCGGCATCGGGTCGCGGTCTTCGACGAGCGCGCGGAGGAACTCGTGCGCGAGGTGCGGGTGCGAGCCCCCGTGGCCGGCGCCTTGCGTGAAGCTGAGGTGCGTCTTCTTCCCGAGATCGTAGACGCCCTTAGTCGTAAATTTCTGGATCCCTTTCGGCAGGCGCTTGGCGTAGTCGGGCACTTTAATCTTCTTCGGAATTTTGTGCTCGGGGAGCTTGGCGGTGTGGAGGACGTGCGCCTCGTGCTCGATGAGCGTCCACTCGAAGGATTTTTTCGAACCGTAGACATCGATGCTCTCGCGGTATTGCCGGGCGACGTCGAAGAGCGAGCGGATGATGCGCGCGGTGAGATCGGAATCCTTGAACTTGATGTGCGCGGTCTCGACGGCGAAGGGTGAACCGTAGTGCTTGATGAGTTCCTTGCGCACGGTGCCGGAGCCGAAGCACGAAACGTATTCCGCGGTGGCGTTGGTCAACGCGAGCATGGGGCCGACGCAGTGCGTGGCATACCACATCGGCGGGAGACCGGGCCAGTAGTTGGGCCAGCCGTCCATGTCCTGCTGGTGGCTCGCTTGGAGAAACTGGATTTTGCCCAGCTCGCCGCGGTCGTAGAGTTCTTTGACGTAGAGATATTCGCGGGCGTAAACGACCGTCTCCATCATCATGTATTTGAGGCCAGTCTTCTTCGTGAGATCGACGATGCGTTTGCAGTCGGCGATGGAGGTGGCCATCGGCACGGTGCAGGCGACGTGCTTGCCGGCTTTGAGCGCCTTGATGGATTGCGCGGCGTGATCGGGGATCGGGGTGTTGATGTGGACGGCGTCGATCTCGGGATCGCGAAGGAGCTCGTCGTAGTCGGTGTAGCCCTTCGGGATGCCGAAGGCGTCCTGAATCGCTTTGAGTTTCTTCGGGTCGCGCTGGCAGACGGCGACGAGGTTGGCGTTGGGGTGCGCCTGAAAAATCGGGATGAACTCGGCGCCGAAGCCGAGGCCGACGATGGCGAGGTTGATTTTCTTTTCGGACATGGGGGGAAGGAAGTTGAGAGTTGAGGGCTGAGAGTTAAGAGGAGGGAAAGGCAGGAAGAAACCACGGATGGACACGGATGAACACGGATAAAAGACAGCAGATAGACAACAGAGAGACGGAGCGCCGAATCGGCGATCTCCGATGGCCTTGGTTTCTGAATCCGTGTCAATCCGTGTTCATCTGTGGTTCAAAACCGTTTTCTGATCACTTGAGCGTTTGGAGGTAGGCTTCGAGGTCGGAGATTTCCTGAGCGGAAAAAATGTCGGCCATCGGGGGCATGGGGGAGATTTTGCCGAATTGCTCGTAGCCTTTGGCGATGACCTTGCTCGGCTCGAGGAGGCTTTCGCGGATGTAGGCGGCGGTGGCGCGCGTCGCGATGCCGTCGAGCGCGGGGCCGACGGTGCTGCCCGCGCCCTTGATGGTGTGGCAAAGGATGCACGCGGCGGGGTGCTTGGTGGCGAGGAGTTGGCCGCGCGTGGCGTCGCCGGGTTTGAGGCTGCCGGACTCGTCGACGAGGGAGAGTTCGACGAGGCGCACGTCGTCGAAAAACGTTTCGCCGCGCGCGACGTGGAGGAGGTTGACGCTCGCGGTGGTGTTGGCGCCGCTGTTGAACTCGACCTCGACCTCAGCCCAGTCGGTGTCACGGCGGATGATCTCGGTTTCGGCGCGGATGTTGTGGACGTTGAAGCTCGCCCGGCCGCGCAGGCCGCGCGTGCGGATCCAGCCGGCGAGGCGGTATTGGGTGTTGGGCTTCACGGGCACGTCGGCGAAGAAGCTCGTGTCGGCGTCGCCGGTGGTGATGACGCGCCAGGCGAATTTGCCGCCGTGAAATTCCCGCTCCGTGCCGGCCTTGGACCAGGCGGCGGTGGTGTTGGCCTCGCGGTCGCCGTAGTCGCGGCGTTTCCAGCTAACCGGCAGATCGTCGGCGCCGAACGTCTCGAAGCTGGGATTCGGGAGGAGGTTCGTGCCTTCCTTGTAGAGGCCGGCGCCGTGGATGCGCGCGAGGAGGCGGCTCGCCTCCTTGAGCCACTCGTCCTGCTGGTTGGCGGGATTGCGCACGAGCGCGGAGACGACGGTCTTGATCTGCGGCGTGGTGGAAAACTCGGCGAGCTTCGTGAGCGCGGCGAGTTTCGTGAGCGAATCCGCGTCGCTCATGACGGCGGAACCGAAGAAGAGCGCGACCGACGCCTCGTCGCGGCCGAGGGCGCGCGTGGCGTTGCGGCGCACGGCGGCGTCGGTGTGCGTGAGCGCGGCGCGGTGTGTCGCGGCGTCGAGCGCGCCGAGTCCTTGGAGCGACCAGAGCGCGTGAATGGCGGCGAGCGGCGCGGGTGCGGCGACGAGTTTCTTCAGCGCGGGTGCGGCGTCGGCATGCTTGCCCTCGACGAGCAGGCGCTGCGCGGTTACGCGCCAGAATTGGTTGCCGCTGCCGAGCGCGGCCACGAGCTGCGCGGTCGTGGCGCCCTTGAGCGATTTGATCGCGGCGGGTTTCGCCTGATCCCAGACGACGCGGTAAACGCGGCCGCGGGAATTGTCGCGGAGGGGATTCTCGTGCGCGCCGCCGACGCCGGTCTTCGAGTCGTAGCCGCCGCGCGCGACGGTCGGCGTGGGGTTGTGCTGGATGATGTAGTTCTGCCAGTCGGAAAACCACACGGCGCCGTCGGGTCCGACTTCGGCAAAGACGGGCGACATCCACTCGTCGCTGCTCGCGACGAGATTGAAGCCGTCATGCGCGGTGTAGCCCGCGCCGTCGCGCTGCACATCCATGAGCGCGATGTTTTTCATCGTCGGCTCGCAGACGAGCGCCTTGCCCTGCAGGCGCGCGGGAAGATTGTCGGAGCTAATGAATGCGCTGCCGGCCGCGGCGGTGTAGCCGCCCATGACGTCGACCTGCCGGAAATTCGGCGTGATGGTGTGAGTCTTGTCCTCGGTGTTGATGCGCTTGGCCGTGATGCCGCGCGTGCCGCGGGGCACGATGGTCGCGGGGATGCCGCCGAAGAAAAACGGCGCGTTGTTCGCGGTGCCGCCGAATTGATCGCCGAACTGATTCGCGCTCTGGCCCCACGTGTTGTTCGTAAACTGGTGGAGAAATTCCAGCGCCGAGCCGTCGGCCTTGAAGCGGTAGGTGCCCTGCGCGAAACGCATTTCCTTGCCGCCGACGGTGCCGTTGAAACCGGAGTAGCCGACCGCGCCGTAGAGCCAGTTGTCGTAGCCGTAGTGGAGATTATTCGCCTGCGCGTGGGTGTCGTTGATGCCCCAGCCGGTCATGATCTCCTTGCGCACGTCGGCCTTGTCGTCGCCGTCGGTATCCTTGAGATACACCGTCTCGCGACCGTCCTGCACGATCGCTCCGCCGCGATAGAACGTGATGGCGGTTGGGATGCTCAGTCCTTCGGCGAAGATCGTGAACTTGTCGGCCTTGCCGTCGCCGTTGGTGTCTTCGCAGATCTTGATGCTGTCGTTGCCGATGCCGTCGACCTTCACGCCGTGCGGGTAGTCGCGCGCCTCGGCGACCCAGAGG
>JBEANZ010000119.1:0-3315 GCA_041165185.1 Verrucomicrobiota bacterium
AAACATCGCGAGCTACATCGTCTTCCTCGCCGAAAATACCGGCCTCGCCCCCGCCCCCGCCTGCGCCGCCGCGCACAAACTCCTCGCCGGCTACGCAACGCTCGACGCGATGCTGAACGACATCAGCCGATGAAGTAGCGAGTAGCGGGTAGTGAGTAGCGAGCATGACCAAGCCGTGACTTCCGCCGATTCCTACTCACTACTCGCTACCCGCTACTCACTACTTCCCCCATGAAGCCCTTCATCCACCCCGATTTCCTCCTCGCGACCAAGCAGGCCCGCGCGCTCTACCACGGCTACGCCGCAGACGAGCCGATCTACGACTACCACTGCCACCTCCCGCCTGATCTGATCGCGAAGAACCACCAGTTCGCCGACCTCGCCGAACTCTGGCTCGGCGGCGATCACTACAAGTGGCGCGCGCTGCGCACCAACGGCGTGAAGGAAAAATTCGTCACCGGCGACGCCACTCCGCGCGAGAAATTCCAGGCCTGGGCCGAGACCGTCCCGCACACGCTGCGCAATCCGCTCCACCACTGGAGCGCGCTCGAGTTGAAGCGCTACTTCGGCGTCGACGAGCTGCTCGACGGCAAGTCCGCCGAGCGCATCTGGAAAAAAGCCAACGCCCAGCTCCCCAAGCTCCGCGTCCACGATCTCATCAACAAGTCCAACGTCGCCGTCGTCTGCACCACCGACGACCCCGCGGACACGCTCGCGCACCACGAGGCGATCGCGGCAAATCCCGGCAAGCTCAAGGCCCGCGTCTATCCCGCGTTCCGCCCCGACAAGGCCCTCGCGGTCGGCAACCCTGCCGGCTTCAACGCGTGGGTCGACAAACTCGCCGCCACCGCCGGCGGCGCGTTCGCGAGCGGCGGCATCAAGACCTTCGACGATCTCCTCGGCGCGCTGAAGAAGCGCCACGACGATTTCCACGCCATCGGCTGCCGCGTCTCCGATCACGGCCTGGAGAGCGCGCTCGCCGAATCTTGCACGCACGCGCAAGCGAAGATGATTTTCGACGCCGCGCGCCGTGGTCGCGCCGCGAGCGCCGACGAGGCCGCGCGCTACGGTTCCTATCTCATGCTCGAGGTCGGCCGCTGGAACGCCGCGCGCGGTTGGGTGCTGCAGCTCCACCTCGGCGCGCTCCGCAACAACAACGCCCGCCTCCTCGGCAAGCTCGGGCCCGACACCGGCTTCGATTCCATCGGCGATTTCCCGCAGGCCTCCGCGCTCTCGCGCTACCTCAACGCCCTCGACTCCACCGACCAACTCCCGCGCACGATCCTCTACAACAACAACCCGAACGACAATTACGTCCTCGGCACGATGATTGGGAATTTCCAGGACGGCTCCGTCGCCGGCAAGATGCAGTTCGGCAGTGGCTGGTGGTTCCTTGATCAAAAGGAAGGCATGGAGTGGCAGATCAACGCGCTCTCGAACCTCGGCCTGCTCTCGCGCTTCATCGGCATGATCACGGACTCGCGCAGCTTCGTGAGCTACCCGCGCCACGAGTATTTCCGTAGGACGCTCTGCAACCTCCTCGGCGCCGACATGGCCGCCGGCCTGATCCCGAACGACGTGAAGGTTGTCGGCGCGATGGTGAAGAACATCTGCTTCGCCAACGCCCGCGACTACTTCGGCCTCACGCTGGCGAAGGAGTTTTCGAAGTAGGGCAGGGTCTCTGCCCCGCCCTTTCCACAAGCCGCACGCTAAGTATTCGCCCTGAGGGCGGGTCATAGACCCTGCCCTACCTCAAACCCCACGCCCCATGTCCCCCCCTCCCATTTCCTCCGCGCCTCCGTCGTCTGTCCCCAAGTCCGGTCGCTACCGCTGGGCCATCTGCGCGATCCTCTTTGTCGCGACGACGATCAACTACGTCGACCGCAACGTCCTCTCGTTCACGATGCTCGACGACGCGTTTCGCCGCGTGATGCTCGGGCTGCCCGACGGTGCGCCGCTCACCCCCGCGCAGATCTCCGATTTCAAGGAGCGGATGGGCTACGTCGACGCCGCGTTCAAAATCGCCTACGCACTGGGCTTTGTCATCGCCGGCTGGATGATCGACCGGCTCGGCACGCGGCGCGGTTTCTCGATCAGCATCACGGTGTGGAGCATCGCCGGCGTGCTGCACGGGCTCGTCAACAGCATCTCCGGCCTCTCCGTCACGCGTTTCCTGCTCGGCCTCGGTGAGGCGGGGAATTTCCCCGCCTCGATCAAATCCGTCGCCGAGTGGTTTCCGCGCAAGGAACGGAGTTTCGCGACGGGCATCTTTAACGCCGGCTCGAATGTCGGCATCATCCTCACCGCCGCGTGCGTGCCGCTGATCGTCGCGGCGCTTGGGTGGCGCGCGAGCTTCATCATCACCGGCGCGCTCGGCTTCGTGGTCCTCGTGATTTGGCTCCTCGCTTTCTACAAGCCGGAGGCGCACCCGAAAGTCACCCCCGCCGAACTCGCCTACATCCGCTCCGACGGCGAGACCGACAGCGGCAAGCCTGTGACCTGGGGTGCACTGATTCCGTTCAAGGCGACGTGGGCCTTCGCGCTCGCCAAATTCATGACGGACGCCGTGTGGTGGTTCTACCTCACGTGGCTCCCGAGTTTCTTCAACGACAACGCCGCGCTCTCCACCAAACTCGATCTCAAGTCCGTCGGCATCCCGTTCATCGTGATCTACCTCATCTCCGACGGCGGGAGCATTTTCTTCGGGTGGCTCGCCACGAAGTTCATCGGCCTCGGCTGGTCGGTAAACCGCGCCCGGAAAACCACCATGCTCATCTGCGCCCTCTGCGTGGTGCCGATCTTCTTCGCGTCGATGACGTCGAGCATCGTGGTCGCGATCGCGCTCATCTCGCTCGCGACCGCCGCGCACCAGGGCTGGAGCGCGAATCTCTTCACGACCGTCTCCGACATGTTTCCCAAACGCGCCGTCGGCAGCGTGACGGGCATCGGCGGCATGATGGGCGGCATCGGCGGCGCGCTGCTCGCGGCGTTCGCGGGAAAAATCATCGCGACCACGGGCAGTTACCTGCCGCTGTTCATCTTCGCCTCGTGCGCCTACCTGATCGCGCTGCTGATCGTGCAAACGCTCGCGCCGCGCCTTGAGCCGGTGACGCTACGGGACGCGTAAGGCGCCGGGTGGCCGCCGCGTCATTCGCGGCGAAACTCCCCCGTTCGTCGCGGGACCCGGGCGGTTCGCCCACCGCCAATTCTCCGAGTGGGCTAAGTGATTGACTGGGCGGGGTGCAGACCGATTTGGCGGGACAACCGCGGAAAAACTTTCCAACGTTAGGCCATGACACCGTCCCAAGGCGCACC
>JBEANZ010000120.1:0-10961 GCA_041165185.1 Verrucomicrobiota bacterium
GGAGAACCGGATGAGAAACGGACTGAGATCGTGCACCCAATGGGTTGGCGGCATGACGGCAGTTTATGCGCCGGGCGCGGGTGGCGAATACATTCTGCGCGCGACGCGGGTGGCGGAAAAGAGCCTTGCTGCTGTCGCGCGCGGCCCGCGTAGTCACCGGCCATGAGCGAACTCCAACGCACCCCCTTGCGAGACTTTCACGCGGCGCACGGCGCCCGGCTGGTGGACTTCGCCGGCTGGGAAATGCCCGTGCAATACCGCAGCATCCTCGAGGAGCACAAGGCCGTGCGCCGCGCCGCCGGCCTCTTCGACGTGAGCCACATGGGCGAACTCGACGTGCGCGGCCCCGACGCGGAAAAATTCCTCCAACGCCTCGTCACCAACGACGTCGCGAAGATGTATCCCGGCCGCGTCGTCTACTCGCCGATGTGCTACCCGACCGGCGGCGTCGTCGACGATCTCCTGATCTACAAGTGGGCGCCGGAGAATTTTTTCCTGTGCGTGAACGCCGGCAACATCGCCAAGGACCTCGCCTGGATCCGCTCGCAGGCCGCCGGTTTCGCCGTCGAGATCAACGACCACTCGGACGACTTCGGGCTGCTCGCCGTGCAGGGCCCCCGCGCGGCGGCCATCGTGCAATCGCTCACGGGCGCGAAGCTCGGCGCCGTGAAATACTACCACTTCGTCGAGGCGCCGGTCGCGGGTTTCCACTGCAACATCAGCCGCACGGGCTACACGGGCGAGGACGGCTTCGAGCTCTACGTCAACGCGGGCGAGGCCGTCGCGCTCGCCGAGGCGCTGCTCGCCGCCGGCGCGCCGCACGGGCTCGAACTCGCCGGCCTCGGCGCGCGCGACAGCCTGCGCCTCGAGGCGGGCTACCCGCTCTACGGCCACGAAATCACGGAGCAGATTTCCCCGCTCACCGCCGGCCTCGGCTGGACCGTGAAGCTCGACAAGGGCGTCGACTTCATCGGCCGCGACGCGCTGCTCGCCGAAAAACAAGCCGGCGCCGCGCACAAGGTCGTGTTTTTCCGCACCGGCGATCGCCGCATCGTGCGCGCCGAGACGCCCGTGCTCGGCGCCGACGGCGCCCCCGTCGGCCGCGTGCTCTCCGGCACGCTCTCGCCGATCCTCAACGAGGCCATCGGCTCCGCGCTCGTCGCGACGGCCGCCGCCGCGCAGCCGCTCGCCGTCGACATCCGCGGCGCGAAAATCGATTTGCGCATCGTCAAACCGCCGTTCGTCGAATTGAAAAAAACGCCATGAGCACCATCCCCGCCCATCTCCGCTTCGCCAAGTCCCACGAGTGGCTCGACCTCGCCGCCGACGGCACCGCGACCGTCGGCATCACCGACTACGCGCAGGCCGCGCTCGGCGACATCACCTACGTGCAACTCCCGAAAGTCGGAGCGACGCTGAAGGCCGGCGAAATTTTCGGCGTCGTCGAATCCGTGAAAGCCGCCAGCGATCTCTACGCGCCGATCGCGGCGACAGTGCTCGCCGTCAATCCGGCGCTCAACCACGCCCCCGAGACCGTCAACGCCGCGCCCTACGCCGACGGCTGGATGATGAAAGTGCGGCCCGCCAACCCGGCCGACGCCGCCTTGCTCCTCGACGCCGCGGCCTACGCCAAAATCGCGAGCTGAGGTTTTTTCGGCGACGCCGTCGCTGACCGCTACTCCGCGCCGTGCCAGTTGGCCGGCACGTAACGCCACAGCGAACCCGTGCGTTGCGCCACTGATCGCGCCGCGCAGCGCGCGGTCGGCTTACGCCTTGCATTCGCCGGAGGGCGTCCGCACGTTCTTCCTTTTTCCACCGATCCACACGCCTCCGCGCCATGAACCAGAGCATCCGAAACATCGCCATCATCGCCCACGTCGACCACGGGAAAACCACCCTCGTTGACAAGCTTCTCAAGGAGGGCGGCGTCTTCCGCGCCAATCAGCACGTCGAGGAACGCGCCATGGACTCCATGGATCTCGAGAAGGAAAAGGGCATCACGATCAAGGCCAAGAACACCTCCGTCCACTGGAAGGATAAGATCGTCAACATCGTCGATACCCCCGGCCACGCCGACTTCGGCGGCGAGGTCGAGCGCGCGCTCCGCATGGTCGACGGCGTGCTCCTCGTGATCGACGCCTACGATGGGCCGCAGGCGCAGACGCGTTTCGTGCTCCGCAAGGCGCTCCAGCACGGCCTGAAGGTCGTCATCGTCATCAACAAGATCGACCGCGATAACGCCGAGCCCGCCAAGATGTATGAGAAGGTCCTCGAGTTGCTCATGGAACTCAACGCCACCGAGGAGCAGTTCGACGCCCCGGTCGTTTACGGCTCCGGCCGCGACGGCTACATGATGTATCACCTCGGCGAGGAGAAGAAGGACATGTCCCCGCTCTTCCAGACGATCCTCGACCACGTGCCGCCGCCATTCGCGAAGCCCGCCGAGCCGTTTCACATGCTCGTCTCCAATATCGATTGGAGCGACTACGTCGGCCGTATCGCCGTCGGCAAAATCCTCGGCGGCACCGCCAAGATCGGCGAGTCCGTCTGGGTCATCCGTCACTCGGACCACAAGCGCGTCCGCGGCAAGATCACGAAAGTCTTCGAGTTCACCGGCCTCGGCACCCGCGAGACCGACACCGCCGTCGCCGGTAACATCGTCGGCCTCTCGGGCTTCGAGGACGTCGACATCGGCGACACGCTCACCGCCGACGAGGCGGGCCACGCGTTGCCCTTCACCCAAATCGATCCGCCGACGCTCGAGATGCAGTTCTGCGTCAACGACGGCCCGCTCGTCGGCACCGAGGGCAAGCTCGTCACCTCCCGCCAGCTCCGCGAGCGCCTCATGCGCGAGCTGAAAACCAACGTCTCGATCAACATCGAGGACTCGGACAAGGCGGGCGTGTTCAACGTCAAGGCCCGCGGCGCCATGCAGGTCGCCGTGCTCGTCGAGACGATGCGCCGCGAGGGTTTCGAGCTGCTCGTTTCCCGCCCGACCGTGATCGAAAAGCGCTCCGCCGACGGCAAGCGCCTCGAACCCTACGAGACCGTCTGGATCGAAGTGCCCGACGAGTGCGTCGGCTCGATCATGCAGAATCTCGCGAACCGCAAGGGCCTCCTCACCAACATGGAGAAGCACCCGCACTCCACGATGATTGAGGCCACGATCACCACCCGCGGCCTCATCGGCATGGAGATCGACGTCGTCAACGCCACCAGCGGCCGCGGCGTGCTCAGCCACTTGTTCAAGGAATACGGCCCGTTCGCGGGTGAAGTGCTCACCCGCATCACCGGCACGCTCATCGCGACCGAGGCCGGCGAGACCACGACCTACGCGCTGCTCATGGTGCAGGAACGCGGCAAGCTCTTCGTCAGCCCCGGCGAACAGGTTTACGAGGGCATGATCGTCGGCGAAAATCCGCGCAACGAGGACATCGCGTGCAACGCCGTCCGCGAAAAGAAACTCACCAACTTCCGCTCCCAGGGCGAAGGCGTCGCCGCCGGCCTCACGCCCGCGACGAAGCTCTCCCTCGAACGCGCGATCGAATACATCGCGACGGACGAGTTCGTCGAGGTCACGCCGAAGAACCTCCGTCTGCGCAAACGCATCCTCCGCGAGGTCGAGCGCCGCAAGGTCAACCGCGCGGCGAAGTCGGGCGACTGATTCCGACGCCGCGGACCGGCGTCCGGGATTTCATTTTCGCGCAAGACGCGCGGCGGCACTCCTGCCGCCGCCGAGGCCTGCTTGGCTCCACGCAAAGCGCGGGGATTGAGAGGCGCTCCCGGCCGCGCCGGGCATTGTCCTTGCTAGTTCCCATCGCGCTTCGCAGGTTTCGCCTCCGAAAAACCGACCTGACCTCGCGAGTTTTTTCGCGAGAACACGACCCCGTTATCACAACTCACACCATGAATAAACGTCACCTGTGGAATCCCGCGACGCTCCGCGCGTTGCTCGCCGCCCTCGGCATCGCCTCAACCGCCCTCGCCCAACAAACCCCGGCCCCCGCCGACCCGAAGGCCGACGAGTCCGTTAAGCTCGAAAAATTCGTTGTCACTGGATCGCTCATCAAGCGCCTCGACGGCGAAGGCGCGACGCCCCTCCTCACCATCACGCCGATCGAGCTCGAGCAGCGCGGTATCGCGAGCGCCGAGCAGATGATCATGGAGCTCAACATCAATGGCAACGGCCTCGACAATCTCGCGTCGAACGCCGACATCGTCGCCGGCGCCCAGCGCGGCAACAACGGCGCCACCTCCGCCAACCTCCGCATGCAGGGCGCGGGCGCCACGCTCGTGCTCCTCAACGGCCGCCGCGTCTCGTCCCACGGCCTCAACGGCGGCGTCGTCGACCTTAACCAAATCCCTTTCGCCGCCATCCAGCGCGTCGAGGTGCTCAAGGACGGCGCCTCCGCCATCTACGGCACCGATGCCGTCGGCGGCGTGATTAACTTCATCCTCAAGGACAACTACCAGGGCACGGCGGCCAGCGCCGCGATGGACATCACGGAGCGCGGCGGCGGAAATATTTTCCGTTACAACGCCGTCACCGGGATCGGTAGCCTCGCCAAGGACGGCTACAACTTCATGGTCTCGCTCTCCCGCGCCGATCACAAAGTGCTGCGCGGCGACCAGCGCGATTTCGTCAACACCTTCCAGCCGAGCCGCGGCCTCTCGCCCGACACGCGTGGCACGCCCATCGCCACGCTCTTCGCGATCGGGACGGCGCCCGGGACCGCCACCGCCTTTCCGACCGTCCTCACCGGCGCGGGCACCGCCACCACCGCGACCGGCCCCTTTGACCCGGCGAACCCGACCCTCCGCGTGAACGGCGTCAACTACATCGATCTCCCCGGCGGTCCCGGCTACAACGGTCTCGACGGCATGGGGCCCTACGACGAGGTGCTCTGGCAGTCGCCCGCCTCGAAATACGGCTCTGCCTGGGACACCGCCCGCGCGGCCGTCATCCAGCAACCCGTCAAGAACACCAACCTCGTGCTCCACGGTGTCGTCAAGATCGCGGAGAAACACCGCCTGCTCGCCGACGCCGTGTTTGGCCGCTCGACCTCCAACAAGAGCTTCGCGCCCAATCAGTGGACCAGTTCCGCCACCGCCACGGCGACCGCGCTCGACGGTCGCACCGTGGTCCCAAATCCGTTCTTCAAGATGGCCTACCCGAGCACCGGCGTGAGCTACAACAAAGTCTTCAACGCCCTCGCCGGATTCTTCCCCGAACTCGCGCCCAATCGCGGCCTGCCGATGGCGTTTCGCTGGCGCTCGCTTCCGCTCGGCAACCGCGCTCTCTCCACCACCACCGACACATGGCGCGCGATGGTCGGGGCCGAAGGCCAGCTCGGCTTCCTCTCGCAATGGGACTACCGGGTCGGCGCCTCCCGCGCCGAGAGCCAGAGCAAGTCGGTCCTCAACAGCGGCTACGTTTACACCGTCCCCTTCGTCAACCTGATCAACACCGGCGTCGTCGATCCGTTTTCCTACACCCAGACGCCCGAGGCCATGGCCGCGATCGACAAGACGCGCGCCAACGGCGTCGCGCTCTACGGCGGCACCTACCGCACCGACGAGTATGACCTCGCCGCTTCCGGCCCCGTCGTGAAACTCCCCGCCGGCCAGCTTCAGGCCGCGGTCGGCCTCGACTGGCGCCAGGAGAGTTTCATTTTTGCCGGCGACACCCGCCAAAATCTGAACTCGGCCGACGCCCTCATCTTCAACGCCCCCTTCGACAACGGTCTCGCGACCAACGGCACCCTCAAGCGCACGATCAAGGCCGCGTTTGCCGAGCTGCAGATCCCGATTGTGAAGGGCGTCGACTTCAACGCCGCCGGCCGCATCGACCAATACTCCGGCTTCGGCAGCTCGAAGAACCCGAAGTTCACGCTGCGTTGGGCGCCCGTGGAAAAAATGATCTTCCGCTCCGCCTACAGCACCGGGTTCCGGGTGCCGACGTTCAAGCAACAGTATGACCCCGTGACGGAGAGCCCGCTCGCCGCCACCGGCCTCATCGACCCCGGCACCGGCCAGCAAATCGTGCCCAACTCCGTCACCACGATCTTTGGCGGCAAGGCCGATCTCCAACCCGAAAAGGCCAAGATGTATTCGGCCGGCGTCGTCGTGCAGGCCAACCAGCACCTCAGCGCCAACGTCGATTGGTGGTCCGTCAACCGCACCGGCACCATCCAGAGCTTCGGCACCACGCAGCTCCTGCAAAACTACTCGCTCTTCCAGGACCGCTTCCAACGCCGCGCCGACGGCACGATCCAGCGCATCGACACCCGCTGGGTCAACGCCGGCCAGACTTCCACGCGCGGCGTCGAGTTCGGCGTCAAGGCCGACACCAACGTGGGCGAAAAGGGCAAGCTCACCCTCAACTGGGAACTCTCCTACCTCCTCGAGAAAAAATCGCGCCTCCTGGCCACCGCCCCGTGGAGCCTGAGCGAAATCGACCTCGCCACGCGCGCCTCCTCGGAGATCGGCCTGCACAACAAGCAGTCCCTCTCGCTCGGTTACCGCCGCGGCAACTGGTCCTTCCTGACCAACGGCCTGTTCCGCAACGCCTATCGCGACTACGTCCTCCCCGGCGTCGGCACCGGCCCCACCCAAATCATCCCCACGCAGTGGAACCCGATCGTGAAGCCTTATTACATCTACGGCCTCAGCGCGACCTACCGCGGCTTAAAACACATGACGGTAATCGCGGGCGTGAAAAACCTCTTCAACACCGACCCGCCCTTCTCCGCCACCTACGACACCAACACCGGTGCCGGCAGCAGTTGGGAGCCCCGCATCGCCGACCCGCGCGGTCGCGCCTACACCCTGCGCGTGGACTACAAGTTCCGCTGACGAACTCCACCGACGACAAGAATTACACTCAGGCGCGGCGGCTTCGGCCGCCGCGCCTTTTTTGTGGCCCGGGTCTCCCGACCCGTGGCGGGATCTGCCGCCCCGCGCCGCCTTTCTGCTCCACCTCCGGGAAACAGTTTGCCATCCCCGCGACGCCCCCGCCACCAATGACCCCCTCGTGAGCGGCCTCTTCGATCTTCAGGTCAACGGCTTCGCCGGCGTGGATTTCCAGGCCGCGCCGCCGCTCGCCGAGGTGCGCCGCGCGTGCGCCGCGCTCCACGCCCACGGCACCACGCGCATTCTCGCCACGTTCATCACGGACACCACCGAGCGGCTCGCGCGCAGCTTCGCGCTCTTCGAACAACACCGCCGCGCCGACCCGCTCGTCGCCGCCACCATCGTCGGCTACCACCTCGAAGGCCCCTACCTCAGCGCCGCCCTCGGCTACCGCGGCGCGCACCCCGGCGATCTGATGAAGGACCCGGACCACGCCGAATTCGCGCGCTGGCAAGACGCCGCCGGCGGCGCCATTCGCCTCGTCACCATCGCGCCCGAGCGCGGCGGCGCGGCGGAGTTCACCGCCGCGTGCGTCGCGGGCGGCGTCCGCGTTTCTCTCGGCCACACCGACGCCGACGACCGCGCCATCGACGCCGCCATCCGCGCCGGCGCGACGCTCTGCACCCACCTCGGCAACGGCTGCCCCGGCGAACTCCACCGCCACGACAACATCATCCACCGCCTCCTCGCCCGTGATGAGCTCATCGCGTGCCTCATTCCCGACGGCGTGCACCTGCCGCCGCACGTCTTGAAAAATTTCTTCCGCGCAAAGCCGCCCGGCCAAGTCATCCTCACCACCGATGCGATGGCCGCCGCCGGCGCGCCGCCCGGCCGCTACACCATCGGCCCGCACGCGATGGACGTCGGCGCCGATCGCATCGTGCGGATGCCCGGCGCGAAAAATTTTGCCGGCAGCGCGCTCACCCTCGACGACGGCGTCGCCAACGCCGCCCGCTGGCTCGGCCTCTCCACCGCCGACGCGACCGCGCTCGCCTCGACCATCCCCGCCCGCGCGCTGGGCTACGACGCCTGACCCACTTTCCCCATGCTCCCCTCACTCCCGAAAATCCGCTCCCTCCTCGCCGCGTTCGCCCTCACGTTCGTCGCCGCCGCCGTCGCGCGCGCGCAGTCCGAAATCAAAATCGGCATGATCGGCCTCGACACGTCGCACGTGCCCGCGTTCACCGGGATGCTCAACGACGCCACTAACAAGAAACACATCCCCGGCGCGCGCGTCGTGGTCGCGTTTCCCGGTGGCAGCCCGGACATCGAGTCGAGCTGGTCGCGCGTGAAGGGCTATACCGAGGAAATCAAAACGAAATACGGCGTGGAGATCGTGGGCTCCGTCGCCGAGCTGCTGACGAAGTGCGACGCGATCATGATCGAGAGCGTCGACGGCCGCGCGCACCTGCCGTTTGCGCGCGAGGTGTTCGGCAAGGGCAAACCCGTTTACATCGACAAGCCGCTCGGCGGAAATCTCCGCGAGGTGTTGGCAATCGCCGCGCTCGCCGAGAAGACCGGCACGCCCGTGTTCAGTTCGTCGTCGCTGCGCTACGGTCCCGGCCTCGTGGAGTTGAAGGCCAACGCCAACGTCGGCCGGATGCTCGGCGCGATTTCCTACGGCCCCTGCGCCCTCGAGCCGCACCACACCGACCTCTACTGGTATGGCGTCCACGCGACCGAGTCGCTCTACACCGTGATGGGCACGGGCTGCGACAAAGTGAGCCGCGTGACCACGGCCGACACCGACGTCGTGACCGGCGTGTGGGCCGACGGTCGCACGGGCGTCGTCTACGGCTTCCGCAACAAGAAGGCCGCGTATCGCGTGACCGTCTTCGGCGAAACCGGTGTGCGCGACGGCAAGGAAGGCTACGACTACGCGTTTCTGATGAAGGAAATCCTGACGTTTTTCCAAACGCGCCAGGCGCCGATCGCGCTGAGCGAAACGGTGGAGCTGATGGCGTTCATGGAAGCCGCCGACGAAAGCAAACGCCGCGGCGGCGCGCCCGTGTCGGTGAAGGACGTAATCGCCGCCAACGCGCCGGGGAAGCGCTGAGGCCGAAATGTCCGAGTGATCCGTTTTGTAGGGCTGCCGCTTGCCGGCACGCCGTCGCGGATTTCGCGCGTGGAGGAGGACGGAAATTTGCCGCGCGACGGCACGGCGGCAAGCGCCGGCCCTACGGCCTAATCCGCCCCGCCACTCACAGCAGCTCCTTCGGCAGCAGCTTCGTGATGTTCTTGATGTCCTGCACCGCGTCGCGGTGGCAGACGAGAATCGCATCGGCCGTCTCCACGACCACGAGGTCCTTCACGCCGCACAAAGCGATCGTGCGGCCGTTGCTCACGGCGATGTTGCCGCTCGACGCCGACGTGATTACGGAGCCGTGGACGGTGTTGCCCGCGGCGTCGGCCGGCAGGTGCTTGGGCAACGCGGTCCAGAGGCCGACGTCGTCCCAGTCGAACTCCGCCACGACCGCCTCGACCGCGCGGGCCTTTTCCATAATCGCGAAATCAAGCGAGGTCCGCGGCTCAAGCGTGGGAAATTCTGCCGCGAGATACGCCGCGTAATCGCCCGTCGGAAATTCGCGGATGAAAGTCGCGAGCGTCGGCGCGTTGCGCTCGGCCTCGGCGAGAAACAGCGACGCGCGCCACACGAACATCCCGGCGTTCCACGAGAAATTTCCGCTCGCGACGTAGGTGGCGGCGGTGGCGGCGTCGGGTTTTTCGACGAAGCGTTTAACACGGCGAAACCGGCTGCCCTCCGCCCCGCGCGCGCACTCGTCGCCCATTTCCAAATAGCCGAAACCCGTCGAGGGAAACGCCGGCGGGATGCCCACGGTCACGATCACCTCGGCCGCCGCCGCGCGGGCGAGCGCCGCGCCGAGCTGCGCGCCGCAACGCGCGCTATCGTGGATGAGCGCATCGGCCGAGAGCAGCGCCATCACGCCCTGCGGATCGCGCGCGCGCACGAGCGCGGCGGCGAGCGCGGCCGCGGGCGCGGTGTCGCGCTTCGCCGGCTCCGCGACGATTTGCGAGGGCGCGAGCATCGGCAGCGCGGCGCGCGTGGCGGCGAGCTGCACCTCGTTGGTGAGCACGAAAATATTTTCCGGCGGCACGATGCCGTCGAGGCGGCGCACGGTTTGCTCGAGGAGCGTCGTGCCGCCGAACAGTTTGACGAGCTGCTTGGGGGCGCGCGCGCGGCTGAGGGGCCAGAAGCGTTCGCCGCTGCCGCCGGCCATGATGCAGGCGTAGAATCGGGAGGTGTCGGTCATGGGAAAAGGAGCGCGCATGAGAGCGCACCGCGCCGCGCCGGGAAAGCTCCAATCGCGGAGCGTCGTGGACGAGGCGTCCCGCCTCGTGTTTGAGATCGACCCCGCACCCGCCTCGCCGCTTCGTCCTGCCCGCCCGTGCTGCTCGCGTTTCACAAACCCTACGGCGTCCTCTCGCAATTCACGCCCGAGCCCGGCTCGCGGTGGCGAACGCTCGCGGAGTTTTCCTTTCCGAAGAACGTCTACGCGCTCGGCCGCCTCGACGCCGATTCCGAGGGCCTGCTCCTGCTGAGCGACGAGCCCGGCCTCAACTCGCGCCTGCTCGATCCCACGCACGGCCACCGCCGCGAATACTGGGCGCAAGTCGAGGGCCTCCCCTCCCCCGCCGCCCTCGCGCGCCTCGCCGCCGGCGGCCTCGCGCTCGACGCGCATCGCACGCGCCCCTGCCGCACCCGCCTCCTCGAACCCGCGCCGGCGCTCGCGCCGCGTGTGCCGCCGATTCGCGTGCGGAAAAACATCCCCGACGCGTGGCTCACGCTCGAGCTCACCGAGGGAAAAAACCGCCAGGTCCGCCGCATGACCGCCGCCGTCGGCCATCCGACGCTGCGGCTCATACGTGTGTGCATCGGCAAGTTTTCGCTCGGCGATCTCGCGCCGGGCGCGTGGCGGGAGCTGAACGCGGCGGAGCGCGCGGCGGTGTTTGGGACGTGGCACCGGTCTCCCGACCCGTGATGGCGCTCGCTACGTGTGCCATGCCCCGTGTAGCGGCGGGGGGCCCAG
>JBEANZ010000121.1:0-8514 GCA_041165185.1 Verrucomicrobiota bacterium
TGCCAGTGCGGCATCGTGCTCAATCCCGCCACGCCCGCCGCCGCCGTCGAGCCCCTGCTCCCGCTCGTCGACCTCGTGCTCGTGATGACCGTGCAGCCCGGGTTCGGCGGGCAAAGTTTTCGCCGCGAGATGCTGCCGAAGCTCGCGCAACTCTCCGCGTGGCGCACGACGCGCGCGCTGGGTTTTCGCCTCGAGGTCGACGGCGGCGTCGATCTCGCCCACGCCGCCGAGTGCCGCGCGGCGGGCGCCGACACGTTTGTCGCGGGCACCTCGTTTTTCAAAGCCGCCGACCGCGCGGCCTACGTCGCGGCGTTCGCGAAACTGTGAGGGCGATTTTTTCCGGCGCTGCGTCTGCCGCGCCGTCCGCTTCCTGCTAACGTAGCCGCCCCCACTCGCCATGTCCCACGTCGTCGAAATCCTCACCGCCGCCTCGCCCACCGCGCCAATGACGGTGCACGCGCGCATTCGTGCCGTCGCGGGGAGCGGGCTCGAGGGTGACCGCTACGCGCTCGGCACGGGCACGTTTGCGAAGGTCCCGCAGCAGCCGGATTTCGAAGTCACGCTCGTCGAGGAGGAGGCGCTCGCGGCGTTCGCGCGCGAGAGCGGACTCGCGTTCACGGCCGCACAAGCGCGGCGCAACCTCGTCACGCGCGGCGTCGCGCTCAACGCCCTCGTCGGCGTCGAGTTTTCCGTCGGCCCCGTGCGGCTGCGTGGCCAACGCCTCTGCGAACCGTGCAACTACCTCGCGAAGATCACCTCGCCCGAGGTGTTGCGTGGCCTCGTGCATCGCGGCGGTCTGCGCGCGCGCATTCTGAGTGGCGGCGTGATCGCCGTCGGCGACGCGCTCACCCTCACCTGATCGCCGCCACCGTTTCCTGCGCCATGCCCCACGAACTCCGCCATGGCGACTATCTCATTTCCGACGATCCCGCGCGCCTCGATGTCGAAGCGATCCACGCGTTTCTCACGCGTTGCTACTGGGCCGAGGGCATTCCGCGCGACGTGGTTGCGCGCTCATTGGCCAACTCGCTCTGCGTTGGTGTTTACGCCGCAGACGGAGAGCAGGTGGGCCTCGTTCGCGTGATCTCGGACTTCGCGACGTTCGCCTACTATTGCGACGTTTACGTGCTCGAGGCGCACCGGGGTCGCGGACTGTCGAAGGCCGCGATGGCCGCCTGCGCCGACCATCCGCGGCTCCAACACCTCCGCCGCCAACACCTCGTCACCCAGGATGCCCAGGGGCTCTACGCGCAGTTCGGTTTCCACGTCGTCGCGCAACCCGATCGCCACATGGAGAAACGCGATCTCGAGGTCTATCGCCGCCCGGCCAACGCGCCGCGGGCTTCGAGTTCAGCGTGATCGCCGCGCCGTCGTCTTCGCGGCGCGCGCGGCCCGGCGCTCGATGATGGCGATGTTTTTTTCGACGGCGAGGATGTAGGCGTTGGACCCCTGCGGATAGGGTCGCGCGAGAAACCGGTAGACGGCCTGAAAGTCGCTCTCAAGTTTCGCGCGGACGAATTTCTGCCAGAAAATCGGCGTGCGCGCCGCCAGGTCGGCTGCGGAGGAAAACGCGCGGCGTTCCGGCGCCAACCCGATGTAGTCGTCCGATTCCTTGAACTCGTCGAACAGGATTTCCAGTTCGTCCGGATAGTCCGCCGCCGCCATTTGCGCGAGGTAGTCCGCCGTCGCCAGCGCGCAGCCGATCACGCGGTCCTCGGCGTCGCGAAAGCGCAGGCGGGCGATGTCCTTCGTCGGTCCCGTGCAGTTGATCGCGCCGAGCACGGCCTCGACCTCGAAATCGTTTGCCCCGAGCGAGGGCAGGTAGGAGGCGGCATAGGCGCAACTGCGCAGGACGTGGCAGAAGGTGTATTTTGCGCCGGTCCCGACGCTGTCGGAGCGCAGCTTCAGGTAGCCGGCGTCGTGCAACAGCACCGCCGCCACCGCGAGTTCGAAGTGCCGCGCCGTCAACCGCGGCTCGACGCCCGCGAGGTGCCGGCCCTCGAGCATGAGTGTGATGCACACCGTCGCCTGAAGCGTGTGCTCAAAATCGTGATAGCGCACGTCGCACGCCGAGTATTCCGGGTGCCGTCCTTCGAACATCCGCCGCATGTCCGCCATGATCGTCTCGATCCAGCGCAGGCTCGAATCCGGAAACAACCGGGCAAACGTCGCCGCCACATACGCCGCGACCGCCGGGGCGTCCTTGGTGTCAACGGAAGGGAGTTTCGCTGCCATGTGTTGTGAAAAATTGCCGTTGCGCACGGTCGTGAATCACGACGGCCGACGGCGGGCGTGATTAAGAATTTGCCGGCTGCTCCCGCAAGACCAATCCTCCCCCGTTTCCCCCAACATGATCGTCGGCATCACGGGCGGCCTCGGCTGCGGTAAGTCCACCGTCGCGCACGCATTCGCGCGGCACGGCTTCCGCCGGCTCGACTCCGACGCCCTCGTTCGGGAGAACATTCTCACCGCGCCCGAGGTCCTCGTCGCCCTGCACGATCGCTTTGGCGCCGGCGTCTTCGACCCCGCCGGTGCCGTGGATCGCACGGCGCTCGCCGCGCGGGTGTTCACTGACGCGACCGAGCGCCGCTGGCTCGAAGCGCTCATCCATCCGCGCGTGTTTACGTTGTGGCGCGAGGCGTTGGCGGCCGCCCCGGCGGCGACGGCGTGGGCCGTCGAGGTGCCTCTGCTCTTCGAGCAATCGCTGGAGAATTGGTTTGATTTCACCGTCTGCGTCGCCTGTTCTCCGCCCCGACAGCTCGTCCGGCTGGAGCAACGCGGCCTTCCGCGCGTTCTCGCCGAACAACGTATCACCCACCAATGGCCGCTCGCGCGGAAAATTGAGCTGGCTGATTTTGTCCTCTGGAACGACGGCTCGCCCGCTTTCCTTGAGGCCGAGATTGACCGCCTCGTCGCCGCGCTCCACGCCCCTTGCTGAAACTTCCGTTCCGCGCCGCGCGTCAGACGCCCGGCGCCACTTCCCGCAACCTACATGGCCCTCCCTCCCAAGTCCGACGAAGAAACGTCCTCCTCCCGCTCCGCCGCCAAGGCCGATGCGACCAAGCGCAAGCGTCGGCCCGCGTCCACCCGCAGCGCCGCCGACATTCTCTCGGAGACCATGACCACCCGCAAACCGCGGCCGAAAAAATCCGCCGCCGCGGCCTCCACTGCGACCGCGCCCGTCGCCGACGCCACCGCTAAATCGGCCGCGCCGCGCGCCGACGCCGCGCCGGCCCGCGCCGCCGAGTTCGACTTCGCACCCGAGCCGCCGCGTCCCGCGCCTGTCCGTGCCGACCCGCTACCAGCCGTGCCGGCCCCCGTTTTCGTCCCGACCTCGGGCCCGGTTTTCCGCGACCCGCCGCCCCCGGCGCCCGAGCCGGCCGCGCCTCCCCCTGATACCGGCCGCGCCGAAGCCTCCGCCTCCACCTCCACCGCCGCCCCGCCTCCCGAGCGCCACTCGTTTGATCCGCGCGACGAGTCCCCTCGCGACACCGATCAGGGGGACCGCGCCGATTCCCCGTCCGCATCCGGCCCCGGAAAACCACCCGCACCCGCTTCCAGCTCGAACGCCCCGCAACAAGGCGGTCGCGACTGGCAACAAGATCGCGGTGGCGGCGGCCCCGGCAACGGCGGAGGTGGTGGCGGCAACGACCGCGATTTCTGGAAACACGGCAAACGCCGTCGCGGTCGCCACGGCGGCGGCGGCAGCTGGCAGCCCAACGGTCCAGGCGGCGGTGGCTCCGGTGGCGGCAACGGCGGTGGTGGCGGTGGTGGCCCCGGCGGCGGCCCGCCCCGTCGTGAGCAACACCCGCCCCAACCCGCCCCCGCGCCCGCCGCGCCCGTCTTCGGTGATCTCCCCCACCCTTCGCGCTTCAACGACCTCGCTGCGCTCAACGTTTTCGCCGGCGACATCTCCGCCGGCCCCGCCGACCCGATTTACCTCGATCAACTCTACGCGCTCACGCTCGCCGAACTCACCGCGTTTGCCCGTCAGGCCGGCGTCACCTTCGAGGGCGCGCCCACGCGCAAGCAGTTGCTCGCGCAGATTTTCACGCTCGCCGCCGCCAGTCGCCGCGCCATCCGCGACCGCGGCTGGATCGACATCAACGCCCAGGGCGCGTTCGTCGTCCACACGCACGTCAACTACCGCCTCTATCCCGACGACGCGTTTCTCCCCGATACGCTCGTCCGCCACTACGGCCTCAAGCGCGGCCACCACATCGAGGTCCTCGTGCAGGCGCCGCAGCCCGGCGAGCGTTGCCCGTCCGTGGTCCGCGTCGACACCGTCATGGGTGGCGAACCCGAGGCCATCGCCAACGTCACGCCCTTCGAGGAGCTCACGCCCTACTACCCGCTCAAACGCATCCTCCTCGAAAACACCGACGTCCACCCGAAGGACGTCTCGATGCGCGCCGTCGACATCCTTACGCCCATCGGTTTCGGCCAACGCGGCCTCATCGTCGCCCCGCCGCGCACCGGTAAAACCGTCCTCCTCCAAAACATCGCCAACTCCGTCTCGGCCAATTTCCCCGAGGTAAAACTCGTTCTCCTCCTCATCGACGAACGCCCCGAGGAGGTCACCGACTTCAAGCGCCACACCAAGGGCGAGGTCGTCTCCTCCACGTTCGACGAGACCCCCGAGAGCCACGTCCACTGCGCCGAGATGGTCATCGAAATCGCTCGGCGCCGCGTCGAGCAGGGCGAGCACATCGTCATCCTCCTCGACTCCATCACCCGCCTCGCCCGCGCCTACAACGCCCTCACCGGCAACCAGGGCAAGACGATGTCCGGCGGCCTTGAGTCCAACGCGCTCCAAAAACCGAAGCGCTTCTTCGGCTCCGCCCGCAACATCGAGGGCGGCGGCTCGCTCACCATCATCGCCAGCGCGCTCATCGACACCGGCTCGCGCATGGACGAAATCATCTTTGAGGAATTCAAGGGCACCGGTAACTCCGAGCTCCACCTCGACCGCGGCCTCGTTGAGCGCCGCATCTTCCCCGCGATCAACATCGACCGCTCTGGCACGCGCAAAGAGGAGCTCATCTACCACCCCGAGGAGCTGCAACGCATCTACGGCCTGCGCCGCGCGATGCAGGGCCTCGGCCCGATCGAGTCGATGGAGATGCTCATCACGCGCCTGAAGAAAACGAAGTCCAACGCCGAGTTCCTCCTCAGCCTCTCCCGCCAGTAATCACTCGCGCGCGCGATGACCCCTCCTACCCCACCGACCTCCGCCGCCGCTGACGACTACGTCATCCAGCTCGCGTTGGATCGCGGCCTCCTCGGTCCCGTTCAGGTCGACGCCGCGCGCGCCCTCGTCGCCGGGCACACCGATCCCACGAAGGCCGCGCCTCGCCTACTCGACACGCTCATCGGACAGGGCGCCCTCAACGCCCGCCGCGTCGCCGAGATGCTCGCCGCCGAGTTCGGCATGCCGATGGCGCCCGACATGACCGAGGTCCGCGTCACGGGCGACACTCTCGAACTCATCCCCCGCGCCACCGCCGCCCGCTACCGCGTCGTCCCGCTCTCGCGCGATGGCAACCGCCTCCGCGTCGCTGTCGCCGATCCGCTCGACACCGACGCCCTCGACGCCCTCGGCTACCTCCTGAAAATGCCGATCGATCCGGTCGTCTCCACGGCCGGCGAAGTCACCAGCGCCATCGATCGGTTTTACGGCAAGGACGCCAACTCCATCGACGAACTTCTCAACAACCTCACCGTCGCCGACGCCCCCGACGCCGAGGCCGTCCCCACCGAGGCCAGCATCGCCGGCACCGCGAGCGACACCGAGGCCGACGCCCCGATCATCAAGCTCGTTCACCAGGTCATCCTTGAGGCGATCTCACGGCGCGCGTCCGACATCCACATCGAGCCGCTCGAGAAACGTTTCCGCGTCCGCTACCGCATCGACGGCGTGCTGCTCGAGGTCGAGAACCCCCCGAAGCGCCTCCAAGCCTCGATTCTCTCGCGCCTGAAAATCATGGCGAACATCTCCATCGCCGAGAAACGCATCCCGCAGGACGGCCGCATCCAGATCGGCGTTGGCGGCAAGCAGCTCGACCTCCGCGTCTCCTCGCTGCCCACCGCGCACGGCGAAAGCATCGTCATGCGCATCCTCGACAAGGAAGGCCTCACCCTCGGCCTGCCCGAGCTCGGCTTCCTCACCGACGACGCCGCGATTTTCGAGAAACTGATTTCGTTGCCCGACGGCATCCTCCTCGTCACCGGCCCGACTGGCTCGGGAAAAACCACCACGCTCTACGGCTGTCTCCACCACATCAACAAGCCCGACCGCAAGATCATCACCGTCGAGGATCCCGTTGAGTATCAGCTCAACGGCATTAACCAAGTCCCCGTGCGCGCCGACGTCGGCATGACGTTTGCCCGCGCGCTCCGCGCCATGCTCCGTCAGGCGCCGAACATCGTGATGGTCGGCGAAATTCGCGACCTCGAGACCGCCGAGATCGCCATCAACGCCTCGCTCACGGGCCACATGGTGTTTTCCACGCTCCACACCAATGACGCCCCCAGCGCCGTCACGCGTCTCATCGACATTGGCGTGAAACCCTTCCTCGTCTCCACCTCCCTCCGCGCAATCATGGCGCAACGCCTCGTCCGCAAAATCTGCGCGAAGTGCAAGCGCCCCCACGAGGCCACGGCCGCCGAACTCCGCTCCCTCAACCTCACCGCCGGCCAGGCCGCCTCCGCCACGTTCGCGAAGGGCGATGGCTGCGCCGGCTGCAACGCCACCGGCTACCGCGGCCGCATGGGCATCTTTGAAATCTTCGTCGTGAACGACGAAATCCGAAAGATGATCTACGAGAACGTCGGCACCGCGAAACTCCGCGACAAGGCCCGCGCCATCGGCATGAGAACCATGCGCGAAGACGGCGCCCGCAAGGTCACCGCCGGCCTCACCACCATCGAGGAAGTCGTCTCCATCACCGTCGGCGACGCCGTGTAGTTTTCCGCTCGCGCCCAGCACCCGCCCCTTTCCCCACCATGAGCTACGAAATGAACGACCTCCTCGACCTCATGGTCGACCAAGGCGGCTCCGATCTCCACTTGCAGGTCGGCCAACCGCCCACGCTGCGCCTCAGCGGCAGCATGACGCCCATCGACGGCCCCGCCCTCACCCCCAAGGACACCGAGCAGCTCATGCTCTCGATCACGCCCGACTCCCACGTGAGCAACGTGAAGCTCAACGGCGGCGCGGACTTCGGCTTCGCGTTCGGCGAGAAGGCCCGCTTCCGCGTCTCCGTGATGAAATCCAAGACGAACTACGGCTTGGTCCTCCGGCAGATCCCCTACAAAATGTTCGGCCTGCGCGACATTGGCCTGCCCGACAAAATCCGCGAACTCCTCTACCGCCCGCGCGGCCTCTTCCTCGTCACCGGCCCGACCGGCTCCGGCAAATCCACTACGCTCGCCTCGATGGTGAACTACATTAACGAAAACCGCGACGGCCACATCATCACCATCGAGGACCCGATCGAGTACTACCATCCGCACAAGAAGTGCGTGGTCACCCAGCGCGAGGTCGGCTCCGACGTCCCGAGCTTTTCCGAGGCGATCAAGCGCGCCTTGCGCCAGGATCCCGACGTCATCCTCGTCGGTGAGTTGCGCGACCTTGAAACCATCGAGGCCGCCATCTCCGCCGCCGAGACGGGCCACCTCGTCTTCGGGACGCTCCATACCAACAGCGCCGCCAAGACAGTCGACCGCATCGTCGACGCCTTCCCCGCGAACATGAAGGACATGATTCGCACGCAGCTCTCCTCGTCGCTCATCGCCGTCGTCTCGCAGGTCCTCTGCAAGAAAATCGGCGGCGGCCGCATCGCCGGCTACGAAATCATGGTCAACACCACCTCCATCGGCTCGCTGATTCGCGAGAACAAGACCTTCCGCATCACCTCCGACATCCAAACCGGCGCGAACCTTGGCATGATCACGATGGACACGCACCTGATGAGCCTCGTGAACCGCGAACTCGTCCAACCCGACGAAGCGCTGGAAAAAGCCCAGGACCCGAACGTCATGCGCGAAAAATTCATCCAAGCCGGCATCAAGCTGCGCGAAATCTGACGCGTCATGTTCCAGGGACATAGTCAGGCGATTTACGAATTCCTCCGCGACCACCACTTGGTGCCGCCGGGGCAGCTCGACGAGCTCAACGAGGAGCACAAAGCCACCGGCAAGCCCCTCGCCGATGTCGTCGTCGATCTCGGCATCCTCGATAAGTCCCAGCTCCTCCGCCGCATCGCTGATCACCTCGGCTACGAATATCTCTCCGAGTTGCCCGTGCAGTTCGACGGCGACGCGCTCGCCGCCATCACCGGCAAACTCGCCCGCGACTACGGCGTGATGCCGCTCCGCGCCGACGAGCAGAACATCGATCTCCTCGTCTCCGATCCGTTTAACGCCCAGGCCGTCGACGATCTCTCGTTCGCCCTCGGGCGCAACGTCCACCTCTACTTCGCCGACCCCGACAAGATCGACGTCCAGATCAAG
>JBEANZ010000122.1:0-8837 GCA_041165185.1 Verrucomicrobiota bacterium
TCTTCAACGCCGCCGCCCAACGCCTCCTCGGCTACCCCGAGGCCGAGATCGTCGGCCGCGAAAACTACGCGCGTTTCCACGACCCCGCCGAACTCGCCGCGCGCGCTCGCGCGTTTGGCGCCGAGCTCGGCCACGACCTCGCGCCGGGCTTCGAGGTGCTCGTCGCCAAATCCCGCCGCCGCCACGCCAACGAGCACGAGTGGACCTACGTCCGCAAGGACGGCACCCGGCTCCCCGTCTTCGTTTCCGTCACGCCCGTCCTCGGCGACGGCGGCGAGATCACCGCGTTCCTCGCCGTCGTCGTCAACATCACCGCCCGCAAGGCGCACGAGGCCGAGCTCCTCGCCGCCCAACGCGCCGCCGAAGCCGCCAGCCAGGCCAAGAGCGAGTTCCTCGCCACGATGAGCCACGAAATCCGCACGCCGATGAACGCCGTCATCGGGTTCACGGACCTCCTCATCGACACCCCGCTCCAACCCCAGCAGCGCGACTTCGTCGAAATCATCCGCTCCTCCGGCGAAAACCTCATCGCCCTCATCAACGACATCCTCGATTTCTCCAAAATCGAGGCCGGCAAACTCTCCGTCGAACGTCTCCGCCTCGACGGCCCCGCCGTCGCCGAAAGCGTCGCCCGCGCCCTCTCGATCCAGGCCCAAGGCCGCAACCTCACCCTCACCGTCCGCCTCGCCCCCGACCTTCCGCGCGTCCTCGACGCCGACCCCGTCCGCCTCCGCCAAGTCCTCATCAACCTCGTCGGCAACGCCCTCAAGTTCACCCACAAAGGCGGCGTCACCCTCGCCGTCGAGCCCGCGCCCCAGACCGACTCCACCGCCCCGCTCCCCGCCGGAACAATGCAGCCGAGAGCTCAGAGCCGAGAGCTGAGAGCAGAACCCAACGGCGAACGCCCCCAAGCCATTTCCGATCAAGCGCCCACGCTCCGTGGATCGGGCTCTCCGCTCTCAGCTCTCAGCTCTCCGCTCCCCGCCCGCCTCCGTTTCAGCATCATCGACACCGGCATCGGCATCCCGCCGGAGAAACAGACCGCGTTGTTCCAAAAATTTTCCCAGGCCGACTCCGCCATCACGCGCCAGTTCGGCGGCACCGGCCTCGGCCTCGCCATCTGCAAACGCCTCGTCGAACTCATGGACGGCCGCATCGGCTTCAGCAGCGCCGCCGGGCAAGGCTCGACCTTTTGGTTCGAGCTTCCCCTCGCCGCCGACCAGTCCCCCGTCGTCCCCCTCCGCACGCACGCGGGCGGCGCCACCGCCTCGCCCTTCGCCACGACCACGCCGTTCGCCACCGCCGCCAACGCGACCGCCGCCGCCGCCGCCGTCGCGCCCGAGCCCGCCGCTCCCCCGCGCCGCATCCTCGTCGCCGACGACAACCGCCTCAACCAACGCCTCGTCCAGGTGTTTCTCGCCAAGCTCAACTGCACCGTCACCTTCGCCAACAACGGCCTCGAAGCGCTCAACCTCGCGCAAGCCCAACCCTTCGACCTCGTCCTGATGGACCACCAGATGCCCGTGATGGACGGCTGCGAAGCCACCCGCGCGATCCGCGAATGGGAGCGCACCACCGCCCGCCCCGCGCGCCTCCCCATCATCGCGCTCACCGCCAACGCCATGGAAAACGGCGCCGAGTTTTACCGCGCCGCCGGCATGGACGACTACCTCACGAAACCCATCCAGATGCCCTCGCTCACCCGCGCGCTCGACGCCGCGCTCGCCACCCCCGCCGCCCCATGAACTCGCCCCGCCCCAAATGGAGCCGCGGCGCCCCCGCCGCGTTTTCCGCCGCACCTCGCAAATCCGCCCGCGCCACCCTCGTCGCGTTCCTCCCCCTCGCCGCGCTGCTGCTCGCCGCGCCCGCCGCCCGCGCCGAAGTCCTCATCGAGCGCACGATGCTCCCCGACGCCCACGCCAGCAGCTTCGCCTTCGGCCTGCCCGGCGGCGTGAATTTTTGCTACGACCCGATTCGCGGCGGCGTGAACTACGCCTGGACCGGCGATTTTCTGGACCTCACGGGCGTCCGCCCCGTCAACAAACTCACCACCCCCGCCAAACCCCTCGGCCCGATCGTCCACCGCGAGACCGGCCCCGCCCCGCTCCGCCGCGGCGACCCCGCCCGCGCACCCGTTGTCGAGTTCAAGGGCTACACCCTCCGCGAGGCCTCCGTCGAACTCCGCTACACCATCGACGGCGTGCTCGTGCGCGAAACCATCACCGCGCTCCCGCAACGCACCGGCCTGCGCCGCGAATTCCGCCTCGATCCCGCCGGCGCCGACGCGAAGTGGTTCTACGCCATCGAAGGCCGCCCGGCCACGCCGCTCGCGCCCGACGCCACGGGCGCCCTCGTGATCGAAGTGATTTTCCCCGCCCCATGACCCCGCCCGCGAGTCCGCCCCTCCGAATCGGTAGTTCGCCGCTCCGAGTATGTAGTTCCGCCTTTAGGCGGTGCCTTGGATTTTCTAAGGCACCGGCTAAAGCCGGAACTACGAACTCAATCCACCCCGCGCGCCACCACCGCCGCCACCTCGTCCGCACGCACGCCGCCCCATTCGCACTCACGTTCGCGTTCGTCCTTACGCTCGCCCTCGCGTTTACGCCCACCGCTCGCGCCTCCTACCAACTCGAAAACGTCCCCTACCCATCCGAGCTGCGCGGCGGCATCGTCGGCATCGCGTTTTCCCCGACGGGCACGCTCGTCGTCACCACGCGCTACGGCGAAATCTGGATGCGTCCGTCCGCCGGCCCTACCGCCGGCACCTGGCGCCTCTTCGCCCGCGGGCTCAACGAACCCCTCGGCCTCGTCGTCGAATCCGACCGCGTCGTCTGGATCGCGCACCGGCCCGAACTACTCAAATGCACCGACACCGACGGCGACGGCCGCGCCGACACCTTCGACGCCCTCGGCGGCCAGTGGGGCATCTCGCACAACTACCACGAATTTTTCTTCGGCCTGCGCCGCGACACCGCGGGAAATTTTCTCGGCGTCATCGGCCTCTCCTCGCAGGGCGACAAACTCAAAATCACCCCCGCCGAAGTCCGCGGCCCGCTCGACGCCACGCCCGTCCTCGACGGCTCCGGCCCCTACGCCCACGGCCCCTGGCGCGGCTGGGCGATCTCCATCGCGCCCGACGGAAAAATGACGCCCCTCGCCTCCGGTTTCCGCCAGGCCAACGGCATCGGCCTCAGCCCCGCCGGCGAACTTTTCGTCAACGAAAACCAAGGCGAATACAAACCCTCCTGCGGCCTCCTCCACGTTGCGCCGGGCGATTTCCACGGCCAAGTCGCCAGCCTGAAATGGGAACCCGGCTACGACGCGAAAACGCTCACGACCGAGAGCGCGTGGCGCCGCTACAAAGGCCCCGCCGTCGTCTTCCCGCACGGCCCGATGGGCGTCTCCGGAGGGGAGCCCGTGTGGGACACTACCGGCGGAAAATTCGGGCCGTTCGCCGGCCAGGTTTTCGCGGGCGACTTCGCGCGCCTCGTGGTGCGCTCGTCGCTCGAAAAAATCGCCGGCGTGTGGCAGGGCGCGTGTTTCCCGTTTCTCGGCCGCAACGAAAACGCGCCCTTCGCCACCGGCGAGAAACTCATCGCCGGCGCCACGCGCGGCGTCTTCGCACCCGACGGCTCGCTCTACCTCGGCGCCACCGGCGGCTGGGGCGCGGGCGCCGACGGCATCCAGCGCGTCGTCTTCGACGGCACCGCCCCCGCCGAAATCCGCGACCTCGCGATCACCGCGCGCGGCTTCCGCCTCACTTTCACGCGCGCGATGGACGCCGCCACGCTCGCCGCCGCCGCGAATTTCGAGGTCACCCGTTTCCGCTACTACTACCAGTCGAAATACGGCTCCGCGTGGGTCGACGAAGAAAAAATCGCCGTCACCGCCGCGCGCCCAAGTGCCGACGGCCGCACCGTCGAACTCACGCTCGCCGACCTGAACCCCGGCTTCGTTTACGAACTCTCCACGCCCGCGCTCCGCACCGCCGACCAGCAACCGCTCGCCAACCCGCTCGCCTACTACACCGCCAACCGTCTGCTCGACGGCTCGCGCGCCGTCGGCGACACCACGCGCCTCCCGCGCCCCGGCGAAACCGCGACGGGCGCCAAGGAAGCCGACGCCAAGTCCGACGCCACGCCGGCCGCGTTGCTCGCGAGCGGCGAAAAAGTTTACCGTCTCTACTGCGTCCCCTGCCACCAACCCGATGGCCGCGGCATCCCCGGCGGCGCCGCGAATTTCCGCGACGACAAAACCCGCCTCGCGAAAACCGACACCGAACTCCTCCGCCTCATCGCCGGCGGCGTGGAGACGAAGGGCATGCCCGCCTTCGAAGCGATCCTCCCGCCCCTGCAACGTCGCGCCGTCCTCGCCTACCTCCGCGAAAACTTCGGCGAAAAAAAGTAGGGCTGGGTCTCCGACCCGCCCTGGCTCGAGTAGACAACCGAGTGGCGTGGCACCAACCTGCCGCCGCGATGCCTTGCACGCCGGAGGCGTGCCAGAAAGTAGCCGGGGGTTGAGCCGCTGCGGCGACACCCCCGGTGGGGGATTCCTATCCGTGCATCCTGAAGGGATGCCAGAAAGGTGGACCACGCGCACGTCTCTGGCACGCCCTCCGGGGTGCAAAAAAATTCGCCGGGTTCCGGAGGTGTCCCTCCGCTCAACCTCCGGCTACTTTCTGGCAGCCCTCCGGGCTGCATTCGATCCGCTGTGCGTCGCGCGTCGCTCGCATCGCGCCGTTCGTCGCGCCGCGCCCCGCCCACCCGCTGCATCATTGACACCCCACACACCCAAATCGACGTTGCTCCCACCCCGCATGAAGCGCCCGTTCCCCCTGGCCGTTGCCGCCCTGATCCTGCTCGGCACGGTCGTGGTCGCGGCGCTCGCCGGCTGCGCGCGGGACGAGACCATCGTGTTGCGCGGCGCGTCGCAGTTCGACGAGAAGCACGTCTTCACCCGCACGCTCCGCAAATTCGAGCAGCTCGTGCCGCTCTACTACGGAAAACCCGTCCGCTTCGAGCTCTACCTCAACAGTGAACTCGGCCTCGAGAAGGACTACTTCGTCCTCCTCAGCCAGGGCGTCGCGCTCGACTACGCGCTCGTCTCGCCCTCGCACATGGCGACGTTTGCGCCCGCCGCGCCGCTGATGGATATGCCGTTTCTCTTTCGCGACCGCGCGCACTGGCGCAGCGTCCTCGCGACCGACGCCTTTCAACCGATCGTCGACGAGGTGCTCGCGAAGGCCGACGTGCGCCTGCTCGGCTACGCGGGCGGCGGCGAGCGCAACCTCATCGTCAAGCGCCGCGTGACCAACCCCACCGAGCTTACCGGCCTCAACATCCGCGTGATGGGCGCGCCGATCCAGACGCGCATCTTCGAGGCGCTCCGCACCAAGCCCACCATCATCGCCTACGACGAAATCTACAGCGCCATCCAGACCGGCGTGATCGACGCCGCGGAAAACGAGGCCGCCGGCATCAAACAGATGAAGTTCTACGAGGTCGGCCCTGAAATCTCCCTCACGCAGCACGCCATCACCGTGCGCCCGCTGGTGTTTTCGGAAAAAACCCTGCGCCGCCTTCCCGCCGATTTGCAGGCCGCCATCCACCGCGCCGGCCGTGAGGCAGGCGCCTTCGGTCGCGAGCAGGAGGCCGCCGAGGACGCCGCGACGCTGCGCCAGATGGAGAAGGACGGAAAACTGCGCACGCATCCCTTCGCCGGCCGCGACGAACTCCTGAAGCGCGTCGAATCAGTCAAACGCAACTACGCCGCCGAAATCGGCGCGACCGCCGTGCTCTCGCGCATCGACGCGCTGCCGTGATCTGAACGCCCCATGACCGCGCCCCCCGCCCCGCCGCTGCAACGCCTCCTCGACGCCTACGACCGCCTCCTGCGCCGGAGCCTCACCGTGCTGATGGGCCTCATGATCGTGCCCATCGGGATGCAGATTCTCTCGCGCTATTTTCGTTTCATCCCGCGCTATATCTGGACCGAGGAGATCGCGCGTTTCTGTTTCGTGTGGATCATCATGATCGGCTCGATGATCGCCGTGCGCGACCGCACGCACTTCGACGTCGACCTCCTGCCCGCGCCGAAAACCGCGCGCGGTCGCGGCCTCGCCGGCCTGATCGTCCACGGCGCGATGGCGATTCTCGGGCTGGTTTTCGTGTGGTCTGGCTGCGAGTTCGCCGCCTCGGGCGCGCGGCAAACCTCGGAGATGAGCGGCCTCAACCTGCTGACGATCTACGTCGCGTTTCCCGTCGCCGGACTGACGTGGCTCGCGTTCCTGCTGGAGAAACTCGCCGCCGACGCGCGTCTCTTCGCGAGCAAAGAACCGGAGCCCACCGCATGAGCCCCGGACTCGTTGCGCTGCTCATGTTCGGCACGCTCATCGCGCTCATCGTGCTGCGCGTGCCGGTGTCGTTTGCGCTCGGGCTGGCGTGTTTGCCGGTGCTGCTCGTCGATGGCCGGCTGACGCCGTTCCTGATGCTGCACGCGATGTTCAAGTCCTACAATTCGTTTATCCTGCTCGCCGTGCCGTTCTTCGTGCTGGCGGCCAACCTGATGAATTCCGCCGGCATCACCGAGCGCCTCATCGCGCTCGCGCGGTCGGCGGTGGGGCATCTCCCGGGCGGCCTCGCGCACGTCAACGTTGTCGTGAGCATGCTCTTCGCCGGCATCTCCGGCTCTTCGACAGCGGAGGCGGCGGGCATCGGTTCGCTGATGATCCCGGCGATGAAGAAGCAGGGCTACGACGCGAGTTTTTCGGTGGCGCTCACGGCGTGCGCGTCGGTGCTCGGCGTGATTATCCCGCCGAGCATCCTGATGATCGTGTGGGGCGGGTTGATGTCGGTCTCGATCGGCGGGCTGTTTCTCGCGGGCGTGGTGCCCGGCGTGGCGATCGGGCTCGTGCTGATGGGGACGGTGCACGTCTTCGCGAAACGGCGCGGTTATCCGGTCTACGTGCGCTCGACGGGCGCGGAGTTTTGGCGGGCGCTGCGCCGCGCGCTGCTGGCGCTGATCACGCCGGTGATCATCGTGGGCGGCATCGTGGGCGGTTGGTTCACGCCGACGGAGGCGTCGGTGGTGGCGGTGGTTTACGCGGCGTTTCTCGGCGTCTTCGTCTATCGCACGATCAAGCCGCACGGAGTTTCCGAGGTGCTCTACGACTCGGCGCGGCTGGCCTCGATTTCGTTGTTCTGCATCGGCACGGCGGCGGCGTTCGGCTGGCTGCTCGCCTACTACCGCGTGCCGCAAGCCGTCGTGGGCGCGATGACGGGACTGAGCACCGGGGTGATTTCGACGGGGTTTTTGGTGGCGGGTGCGTTTTTGTTCGTCGGCTGTTTTATCGACGCGATCCCGGCGATCATGATCGTGGGCACGATGCTGATGCCGCTGGCGAAAAACGCCGGCATGCACCCGATCCACTTTGCGATCATCGGGGTGATCTCGCTGGCGTTCGGCCTCGTGACGCCGCCTTACGGCCTGTGCCTGATGATCGCGTCGACCATCGGGCAAATCAAACTCGTGCAAGCGCTGCGCGACGTGGGCTTCATCCTGATCCCGATGCTGCTGCTGCTGACGCTGGTGATCCTGTTTCCCGAAATCGTGCTCTGGCTGCCGCGCCTGATCGCGCCGAAGTTTCTGTGAGCGGGGCGGCCCGGTGGCGCAGGTGAAACGCGCCGCGCGCCGGAATTGGGTCCGGCGGGCGCAAGACTACGCGGCGGCCAGTGCTTCCCGAAACACCTTGGGGTGTTTGGCCGCGATGCGGAGCAACGTCTTCGCCGCACCGGCGGGTTCGCGGATACCCTGCTCCCAATTGCGCAACGTGCCCACCGGCACGCCGAGCATTGCGGCGAATTGACGCTGCGTCAGGTCGAGGCGGGAGCGCACGGCCCGCGGGTGCTCGGGCGTCAGTTTGGTGACACGGGCGGGTCGTTGGGTGCCGGCGCGGATGGCTTTCATCTGGCGGGCGCTTTCGACAAGGGCGTGAAGGAGTTCTTTTTTCATTTCGGTTGGGAGACGGTTGGATGTTTGCCGGCGACGAGTGGGAGCGGGATTCAAAGGCCGGCCGCCTCGCGAAGGAGTTTCGCGGCCCGCGCGGTGAGGTCGGTGCGCTCGTTCTTGGCGTAGGCGAACAGGAGGAAAATCTGCCCATCAGCCTGCGCCCAGTAGTAGATGACGCGACCGCCGCCGCGCGTGCCCTTGCCTTTCGCTGGCACGCGGACCTTTCGGACTCCTCCGCTGCCGGGAATGAGGTCACCGGCCTCTGGGCGCAGCATCAGCAGGGTCTGCAGCGCGGCCAACGCGTCCTCGTCCAGCAGCTTCGCCGCGCGGCTGCGGAACACCGGAGTCTCAATGAACACCATCGAAGGGTGGTGCGTCACTGGTGTAGCAGAGGCAAGGGCAATTTTCGCTCGAACCCCGGAAGTCCCGTCCGGCACCAACCAGCCGGTCGTCCCGTGCAACCGGCCAACGGACAGCGCACGCTCAGTCAAACCACTCGTCTGCGGGGTTGAAGGCGGGGATGGCGACGTTGACGATCTTGAATTTGCCGACGAGGCGGTGGCGGCAGCCGGGCTTGATGAAGATGGACATCATCGGTTTCGCGGGGAGGCGTTCGCCGTCGAGCTCCATGAAACCCTGCCCCTCGAGCACGAGGTAGATCTCGGTCATCTGCTTGTGGTAGTGCGTGCGCGCAGCGATCGAGATGTCGACGAGGTGGATGGTCGCGAGCTTGTTGTCCGGTGTCGCGAAGCCGCGGCGCGACTGGCCGCACGGGCATGGCACGGGCGGCACTTGGTCGAGCTGGGTGATGAGGTGGTTTTTTGTCGCCG
>JBEANZ010000123.1:0-5743 GCA_041165185.1 Verrucomicrobiota bacterium
AGCGCATATTGCCGAGCATATGGTACAACAACGCCGGCCCGACGGGCCGCCACTGCGTCCGTAACGCCGCAGTGGTCGCGAGGGCGACCGCCGCGATTCGCTTCGCCTCGGGGCCGGCTGCGGCCTCGGCTTCGGCCCCAGCCGCGGCCAACGCGGCGAGTTCGTCGGCGAGCGCCGCCACGCGCTGGGCGGCCGGCGCCTCGATCGCGAAGCCGGGCCCATCGCGCCGCGCCGTTGCGCACCCGGGGCCCGCCAACGCCACCGTCAACGCCAGTGCCAGGCCCGCAAAAAATCCACGCGGCGGCGCGACGGAGATTTTGGCAGTGGGATGACGGAACATCGGACGTGAAAAAAAAGAATGAAGGCCGTCGCGCCGAGCGGGTTTACCCAGCGGCGCGGAGCGAACCATTCGCCGCGGGTCCACGCTCATCGCGGCCGCAGCGCTCATCGCGCCCGTTGCTCCGATTGCGCCCAATGCCACCGCAGCGCTCGTCGCGATCATCGCGATCACCGCGGCGCCGCGTCGGCGATTTTTCCCGCGCTAGAAACGATAGCTCGCGCGCACGAACCACCACCAGGTGTCGCTCGTGGCCGTGCCGCCGCGCAGGTTCAGGTGATCGCTGTATTGCACGCCCGGTGTGACCGAGAAACGCGGCGAACACCGCCACTCGGCCCGCAGCGTCGAACCGTAGTAGGAGTAACTCTCGTCCCACTTCGGCCGCGGCGCTTCCGGCAACAAATCGCGCGCCGACGTGTGCCCGGCAAACGCGTCGAAGATAAACACCAACGGCGCCTCCGCGAGCCCCGAGCGCCACGTCAGCCGGCCCTCCTCCGTCCACGCGCGCAGGTTGAAATCGTAGTAGAGGTAACCCGTCGCGGCCCACCGTGCCGAGAGCGCCACGGTGCTGCCGAGCTGCGTCTCGAAACTCCGCCGCGTGGCTCCCGCCGCGCGATTCGCGCCCGGATAGTCGCGCAGCGTCCCGCCGAAATCCCACACCGCCCCGCTGCCGATGGTGCCATGCACCCCGAGCGAAAACGCCGACTCGTCCTGAAACCCGCGCCCGCGCGGGCGCATCACCCACACGCCCCCGGAGAAGGCCCCGTAGTTGAGCTCGACGTTGGCCTCGAGATTCGTGTCGGCGCGCCGCACCCCGCGGAAAATGTAGTGGCTGCCCACGCCGACCTCGGCGACGCCCGTAAGACTATCGGCGGCGGGCGCGACGCCACTGCGCGCATCGTCGGCCGCGAGCGCACCGGGAGCCGACGCCGCCAACGCGGCCAGAACCGCGGCGACGGCCGCCGGGAAACGGAAGAGACGATAGGAATTCATAGTGTGAAAAACGGCCGTGTTGACGCACGCTCCGTCGCCCGGTGCCAAGTCCCAAGTGAGGCGGAAAACACGCAAGCCGCGCGCCCTCACGCCGCCGTCGGGCGCCAATCAGCTCCGCTCGGTCACCCGCACGCGCTCCAAGAATTCCGCCATCCGCTTCTGGCATTCTTCTCGCGAGCGCCGCGAAGTCAGCGAGAGGTGCAGGTCGATCCACGTGCCGCTCTTGACGACGTGCGCGCGCACATGGGTGTTTGTCCCGCTGGGCACCGTGTTGTCATAGGCAACGGTTTCCCATTCGCCGACTTTTTGGAAACTCACGTTTTTCGGCGTCAGGATCGCGTTCGCGCTCCAGGACGCCACGTCGCCCTCCCAAAGTTTCTTCACGCTCGTGAAGCGGCCGGCCGACTCAAACCACCCCGACACGATCAGGAGTTCGCCGCGGCTCTGGTCGCGAAAGATGAAGTAGCGCGGATTGCGCGGTGTGCCGGCGGCGTTGTCGTTTCCGGAGACGAGTCCGGCTTTCGGCAACGTCAGCGCCAGCTTGCTCACCGGCACGGACAGCGTGAGTGCCGCGCCGTCATCGTGCACCCGCAACGTCTCGTCGGCCGACGGCACCCTCACGCAACCCGCCAGAACGAGCGAACCTACTACGACGAAAACTCGCATTGAGAAACGGACGTTCATGCGCAGGGTCATCGCGCGGCCGCCGTCGGCTGCCAACCCCAAATCCCCGCCGGCCCCGACCGTCCGGCTCGCCATCGTTCAACAACCTCTCGTTTCCCCATGAATTTCGCCCCTCTGCGCTCAGCCGTATCCGTCGGTTTGTTTCTTCTCGTCCTCGCTGCCCCGACCGCACTACCGGCCGCCGATTCGCCAGCGCCCGAAACTTCCGCGGGCGAGGTGTCGATCTCCGGCGCCATCAAGCAAGCGGGACGCTTCTCATTACGAGCGGACCCGCCGATGACGATCAAGGACCTGATCCTCCGGGCCGGTGGATTTCCAGATGAAGCGGATGCGGTAGTGCGACTGACTCGGTTCAGCGCGGGCGAGCCTCCCCACGTGATCTACCTAGACTGCCGGACACTGCTCGGCGGAAAACATCCCGATATGCTTTTCCCGCTTCAGGCGGGCGACAAGATCTACGTGCCGAACAAAAACCAGCGGGAGCCGGATGCCCTGATCGCGCGGTGCGGCGAGGTGCTCATCCTTGGCCATGTCAGGCAACCCGGCCGATATCCGCTCCCGTGCGATGGGACGATGACGCTGGTCGATTTGATTCTTAGAGCTGGCGGGCTACGCGAAACAGCTAACACGGACCGCAATACGTTCATCATGCACCTGTCCAGGCGGCATCCGAACGGGCCGGCCACGGTCAAGGTGGTCGAGACCGAGGGGCTCTTGAGGGGGCTATCAAAATATCCAGACGCCCGCATCATCCTCCAAGACGGCGACGAAGTTTACGTCCCCGCCGGAAAAAAAACCGGGCCGCTCGCGCCTCCGAAATAGCCATCCACCACCTCGCGCGGCTAACCGATTTGCGCCCAGCGCGCTTCGTCCCATCGTCTCGCGACAAGCCCACTTAGCCGTCGTGCCGCCGCGAATTTCCGCCGCCGCCCGCATGGCTCCCGCCCCCATGAAAAAAATTTCCCTCCGCCTCACTGCCCGTGCGTGGCCGCGCGCGTTTTTCTTTTTCCTCACCGGAATTTTCCTCGCTCCCGCCGCCGCGCTCCTCGCCCAGTCCGCCCCCGCCACCGGCGCCATCGCGGGCCGCGTGTTTCATCCGGGCTCGGGCAACTACGTCGAGGGTGCGCGCGTGACCATTGAGGGCACGGCGCTGGAAACGTTCACCGACGACGACGGCTCGTTTCACCTCGACGGCGTGCCCGTCGGCGCGGCCAAGCTCCGCATTTTCTACACCGGCAACACCCCTCGCCTCGACACCGTGCGCGTCGCCGCCGGCCAGACCACCGCGCACGATGTCTCGCTCGCGCCCGTCGGCCTCGCGCCCGCCGCCAACCTCCCCGCCGGCCCCACCGCCACCCGCAACGCCCCCGCGGGCGACGCCATCAAGCTCGACGCCTTCACCGTCTCCACCTCGAAGGAAATGGAGGGCGCCGCCATCGCGATCAACGAGCAGCGCTTCGCCGCCAACATCCGCAACGTCGTCTCGACCGACGAATTCGGCGCCGTCGCCGAGGGCAACGTCACCGAGTTCCTCAAATACCTCCCCGGCGTCACCGTCGATCAGAGCGGCGGCGACGGTCGGTGGATTTCCATCGAGGGCGCGCCGTCCGCCAACACGCCGATCACGATGGGCGGCATCGGCCTCCCCGCGCCCGGCAACAACAACACTACGCGCTCCATCGAGGTCGGCTTCTTCAATCTCAACAACGTCTCGCGCATCGAGGTCTCGCACTCGCCCACGCCCGACACCCCCGGCAAATCCCTCGCCGGCGCGATCAACCTCGTGCCGCGCTCCTCCTTCGAGCGCTCGCGCCCGGTCTTCAACGGCTCGCTCTATCTGCTCATGCGCGACGACTACCGCCGCCTCGGCAAGAGCGCCACGATGTATCGCGACCCGCGCGAGAAGGTCTGGCCCGGCGCTGACTTTTCCTGGATTGTCCCGGTGAACAAGAATTTCGGCTTCTCGATCGCCGCCGGCGCCTCCACGCAATACTCCAGCCAGGACCGCGCCGTGAACACCTGGCGCGGCAACAGCGCCGTCACCAACGGCACCGCCACCGCCGTCGGCGCGTTTCCCAACACCGTCCCCGGCCGCCCGTATCTCTCCGCCTTTCAGGTCAACGACGCCCCGAAAGAATCCGACCGCGACTCCCTCGGCGTCACGCTCGATTTCCGCCTCTCCCCGCGCGACCGCGTCTCACTCTCCTATCAATACTCGTCCTTCGACGGCTGGATTTCCTCGCGGCAGATTCTTTTCGCGCCGACGCAGATCGTCGCCTCCTCGATCTCGCCAACCTCGGTGCAGGGCGTCGCGGGCGTCGGTGTCGTCACGCTCACCAACGGTGGCAACCGCGTCCGCGAAAACCGCACCTACATGCCGACGTTTTCGTGGCGCCACGACGGCCCGCTCTGGAAACTCGATTTCGCCACCGGCCGCGGCTACGGCAAAAACGCCATCCGCGACATGGACAAGGAGCGCTTCCTCACCAACACCGCGCGCCGCACCGGCGTCACCATCGGTTTCGCCGACACCGGCTACCTCCGCCCCGGCGCCATCACCGTCGTCGACAACGCCACGCGCCTCCCCGTCGATCCCTACCAGCTCTCGAACTACGCGCTCAACACCCTCGTCTCCACGCCGCAGCGCGCCTCCGACATCAACTTCACCGCCACCGGCAACGCGCGCCGCGACTTCCTCTGGCGCGTGCCGTTCACGCTCCGCACCGGCCTCGACTACCGCCAGACGCGCCGCGACAACCGCACCTGGACCTCCACCTACACTTACCGCAACAACACCGTCAACGGCACCGCCGCGCCCTTCCTCGATCCGCTTTTTTCCACGCGCTTCGCGCCCTTCGGCTTCCCGCAAATCCAGCACCTCGATCCCAAGGAGGTCTTCGCCTACTGGCGCACGCACCAGGGCGAATTCACGCTCAACGAGGACAATCTCTACCGCACCAACGTCACCAACTCCAAGCACGCCACCGAGTCCGTCTCCGCGACCTACCTGCGCGGCGACGTCGCGCTCCTCGACCGCCGCCTGCTCCTCGTCGGCGGCGTGCGCGTCGAGCAAACCAACACCGCCGCCGACGGCCCGCTCACCGATCTCACGCGCAACGTCCAGCGCGACGCGCAGGGCCGCCCGCTCCGAAATCCGACCACCGGCGCCGTCCTCCCAATCACCACCGACGCGCTCGCGACCTCGAAGCTCACGTTTCTCGAACGCGCCGCGCACGTGAAACGGGAATATCTCCGCCTCTTCCCCTCGCTCAACGCCACCTATCACGTCCGCGAAAATCTCCTCCTCCGCGCCGCCGTCTCCACCAGCCTCGGGCCGCCCGACTTCAACCAATACGCCGGCGGGATCACGTTGCCCAACACCGACAACCTCCCGTCCGCGGCGAACCGCATCGTCGTCAACAACGCCGCGATCAAACAGTGGACCGCCAACACCGTGAAGGTCCGCCTCGAATATTATTTCGAGGGCGTCGGCCAGATCTCCGTCGGCGCCTACCGCCGCCACTTCCAGAATTTTTTCGGCGCGACGGTGTTCACCGCCACGCCGGAATTCCTCGCGCTCTACGGCCTCGATGCCGGCGAGTATGGCGCCTACGAGGTCAGCACGCAGCGCAACCTCACCGAGACCGTCCGCATGGAAGGCCTCGACCTCAGCTATCGGCAGGCGCTCACGTTTCTCCCGCACTGGGCGCGCGGCCTGCAAGTCTTCGC
>JBEANZ010000124.1:0-30107 GCA_041165185.1 Verrucomicrobiota bacterium
AACCGGAGATCATGATGTCGCTGCCGGAGCCCACCTGGCCGCGCGTCGAGACTTGAATCACGCGGGACGTGTCCGCGTTGGAAATCTTGAGCAGGCCCTGGTTGCTCTGCGTAGCGCCGAAGAAGAAGTCGCCGTCGTTGCACACGTAGATCGTCGTTTTGCCGTTGCGCGTATCGAGGGAGAGACTGGTGGGGAAGTTCATCAGTCCGCCGGCGGCCAGGTCCGTGATTTTTCCGTCGGGCGTGATTTTCACGATGCGGTTCTGGAGATTGACCGCGGTGTAGAAGTTGCCGCGGTCGTCGAGCCGGAGACCATCGCAGCCGATGAGCGCGGCGTTTTCGACGACGACGCGCGTGGCCCCCGCGGTGCCGTCGGGATTGATTTTGATTTCCACGATCCGGCCGGCGCTCACGACATCGACGTAGACAAACTTGTTCTGCGGATCGACGGCGACGCCGTTGATGCCGATGGGCGCCGGCATGAAGGATTTCACCGGCGCGAAGAGCGGCGAGCTGCACCAGAGCTTCGCCACGCCCTTCGAGTCCACCTTCCAGAGCGAGCCCGAGGTTTCGTCGCCTTGATAGGTGGTGTAGAGGCTGCCGTCGGGCGCGAACGCGAGGTCGTTGATCGCCTGGCCGGGAATGGCGCTGAAAAGCGAAACCACGCCGGCGGGCGTCACTTTCCAAATGCCGCTGGCGCCGGCGACGAAGAGGTTGTCCGCACCGTCGAAAGCGAGGCCGACGATGAAGTCATCCTTGATGGTGGCATGGACGCTTTGCACCCCGGTGGGCGTGACTTTTTTCACGACGCCCGTAGCGACCATGCTGAGGTAGCAGTTGCCGGCCTTGTCGATGGCGATCGACTCGGGGAATTCCATCTTGGCGGCGTCGAAGAACGCGACGGGATCGGCGGAGGCGGAGGAGGCGAGCTGGGGCGAAGCCAGCGAGAGCAGCGAGGCGAGGAGGCGGAGTGGGTGTTTCATATTCGCCCCTCAATGCGAAATTCCGCGCGCGCACCCGACACGCGGACGAAAGATTTTTTCCAACTCCTCGATTCGGCCGCCCCTACGGCTTTCCCGACGCCTTCTCCGCCGCCTCGATCTCCGCCCACGTCGGCGCACGCCAGAGATGCAGCGTGCCGTCCGTCGTCATGGCGCCGAACGTATTCCCGTCCGGCGAGAACTGCGGCCACGCCAGAACCGCTCCGGGCACGGGCAGGCTCAGCACTTGTTCGCCACTGTGCCGATCCCAGAAGCGCACGGCGTCGTTGCCACTGGTAGTCGCGACGACTCGCTCCCCATCCGGAGTAAAAAGCGCCCCCTGCGGCACATGCACGGAGCCGCTGGCGTTGACGGTTTGCACGGGTTGAAACGTTTTCGTTTCCCACACCGACAGCGCCGGCCCGATTGGCGCCACGAAAAACTGGCCGTCGGGGGAGAATCGCGCGAAGCGGGAGCCGGTCTGCAATCCCTCGAGTTTGCGCTCGAGGCCGGTCTGGAGGTCGATGAGCGAACAGGCCTCCCCGTGCGGAGGCACCAACTCACCGAGGGAACTGAGCGGATTCTGGGCGAGGATGTTGGTCGGTCGGACGAGACACCAGCGGCCATCGCTGGAGACGACCGGCATCCCCTGCGTGGTGGAGCGCGGCCAACGGTGGAGCACTGCCCCGGTCGTGACGTCCCATTCCTGCAGACCGCGCCAGGTGCTGTCTCTGGGTGTGCCCACGGTTTCAATCAGGAGCTTCCTGCCCTGTGCGACAAAGGAGATCCAGTTGGCGGCGCCCGCCTGCACGAGCAGCTCCCGCACCTTTTCGCCACGTTCGTAATTCCAAATCTGAACCACGGCCGTGGTGGGTGCCGCCGCCCGCTGGTCCGCCGCCGGTGGGTCGGGTTGCCAGACCGCGTAGAGCGGCGCGTCGCTCGCGAGGCACAGCAATGTGAACCGCGCCGAATCCCCCAGCCGGGTCCGTTCGCGAAATTGCGAACCGTGGAGACGCGTCACCTTGGCCTCCTCGACCGCCACGATCGACTGGCTGTCCGGCGCGAAAAACCACCGGAATTGCCCGGTATTCAATTTCGCCTCGATCGGGAAATGCGCGGGCGGCCGGACGGCGGTTGAGTCCCAGAAGCGCACGGTGCCGTCGGATGAAGAACTCACCAAGGTAACGTTGTCCCGCAGCAGCACGAGGTCGCTGACGGGCCGCGTGTGCCCGCGCAGGGTGCGCCGGAGCGTCCGTGACTCGACGTCCCAGATCCGGATGGTCTGGTCGGCCGCTGCCGTCGCGAGCGTTTTTCCGTCCGGCCAGAAAACCATGGCGTTCACCTCCGCGCCGTGTCCCGTCAACGCGCCGAGTTTCCGGCCAGTGTCGGCCTCGAAAAGCGTGATGGTCGACGCCAGATCGTCGCGGGCGGCGGCCAGCACCTTGCCGTCGTGGGAAAACGCGAGGCTGGTGAGCCGCCGTTGGGCTGGCGGACTTTTCCATTTCGTCCGCACCGGAGTGTCCTGTGAACCGTTGACGCTGCTAATCTTATCAAAGGTGTAGTCCTCAATCAGGAGCACGCCGGCTTCGACCTGCCGGGCCGCGAGTTTCAGGTCGCGCGTCATCACGTGCGGTCCGGACCGGCTGTAGAGATGGCGCTGGAAGCGCTGGAGCTCGGGGAGCCGCACCATGTTCGCATAGCCAGAGCCCGGGTGCAGGCTGACGGAGGTCTTTCCATCCTCGCCCACCGTGATCTGGCTGGGCCCGTAAAAAATATCTTCCTCGTGCACGACTTGCTGGGTGAGATAATTCCACACCCGCATGTAGCCGTTCTGATTGGTCATGTCGTTGCCGTTCTGCCACGCGATCATGAGCCACGGCTGGTGCGGCACAAACGCGACCACCGGCCAGATGCGGACCTCCGGCAGCGGCACCGCCACGGCCTCGCGGGTGCGCAGGTTCCAGAGTTTCACGTTGTCGGGCGCGGACTGGGCCGTGGCCAGCCACTCGCCGTCAGCCGAAACCGCGAGGCGCGCTTCCGTCATCGGACCGGTGGCGAGCACGGACGCGGCGTCGCTCCGGCAGAGTTGCCACAGGTAGCGCCACTCCCAGCCGCGCAGGTCCAGCTCGCCCGCTTGCGGGCGCTGTCGATCGAGCAATTGCAGCGCGCGCCCGAAGTTGTCGGCGGCGAGCGACTGCTGGAGGACGTTCATGTCGCTCGCGTAGGCTTGGCGGCGGGTGGCGAGTTTCGCGGTCTCGGCCAGCGTGCGCTGCGCCGACTCGGCGGCCTGCGCCCGCTGCGCGGTTTCGCGGAGACGGCTCTGTTCTTTTTCGCCGCGCACCGCGGTCTGCTCGGCCGCCGTCGCGATCCGCTCGGCGCGCGTGGCGCGAATCGCCTGCCAGGTGCTGACGACCGCGCCGATGATCAGTGCGGTGCCGATCGCGGCGGCGGCGCTGAACGCGACGCGATGGCGGCGGATCAATTTTCCCAACAAATAGGTCTGGCTCGGCGGGCGTGCCGCGACGGGCTCGTGGGCGAGGTGACGCGCCACATCGCTGGCAAACGCGCTCGCGCTTTCGTAGCGGCGCGTGCGGTTTTTCTCGAGCGCCTTCATCACGATCCAGTCGAGGTCGCCGCTCGTGATCGTCGCGAGCTGTTCGGTGCCGATCCGGCGCTGGCGGGCGAGCGTCGTGCGCTCGGCCAGGTCGAGCCCACTCAGGCGCGTGGAGGGCCGGGGCGGATCGACCTCGCGGATGACCTTGCGGATTTGATCGAGGCCGCTGGCGACGAGTTCCTTGGGATCAAAGGGCGGCCGGCCGGTGAGCAATTCGTAGAGCAGCACGCCGAGCGAGTAGACGTCGCTGCGCGTATCGACATCGAGCGCGTTGAACTCCGCCTGCTCCGGGCTCATGTAGGCCGGCGTGCCGATGAACTGCTCGAAGGCGGTGAACACCGTCGAATCGGTGAGCCGGCCTTGGGTCGCCTTCGCGATGCCGAAGTCGATCACCTTGGGCACGGCGAGATCGTCGTGCTGGGTGACCAGGATGTTCGAGGGCTTGATGTCGCGGTGGATGACGCCCTTTTGGTGCGCATGCTGGATCGCGTGGCAGACGTCGATGAACAGCTGGAGCCGGGCCTCGGTGGTGAGATTGGCCTCGTCGCAGTAGCGCGTGATGGCCACGCCGCGGACGAGCTCCATGACAAAGAACGGCCGCCCGGTGTCGGTCGCGCCGGCATCGAAGACTTTCGCGATGTTGGGGTGATCCATCATCGCGAGCGCCTGCCGCTCGGCCTCGAAGCGGCCGAGGACTTCCTTGGTGTCCATCCCGAGCGTGATCACCTTGAGCGCGACGCGGCGGCGCCCCGGCTCCTCTTGCTCCGCCATCCAGACGACACCGCAGCCGCCCTCGCCGATTTTCTGCAGGAGCTTGTAACGACCGATGACTTCGCCGGGCTGCTCTTCCGCGGGGAGCGCCACGCGGGAGACGAGCGGGTTGGGCAGAAACCGCTGCGCCTTCGCGTGCGCGCCGAGCAAGGCATCGACCCGCACGCGCAGGGCGTCGTCGTGGCCGCACGCCTTGCGGAGAAACGCCGCGCGCTCACCGACGGGCAACGCCAGCGCGCCCGCAAAAATATCCTCGTCGCGGCTCACGGGCGGCGGCGCCACCTGCGCATGCACGCCCGCCAATAATTTTTGCACGCGGGTCACGAACGTCGGCGACGTTTCTCCGCCCGGCAGCCGGGTCCACTGCACCGCCACAAACGCATCCGGCACGAGCGCGCCGCGCTCCGTCGTGCGATCGATGACCACGGGGACGATGAAGGGCAGTCCTTTCGCCACGAGGTGCGAGCGGTCCTCGGCGAGTTTCCACTCGAGCCGAAAGTAACCTTCCCTCCGCGCCTGCGTCGCCGCCGAGATGACCGGCACGAAGAGGGCGCAGTCCCGTATCTGCTGCCGGATCTTGGCATCCCAGGCATCGCCACCGACGAGTTGATCCTTGTCGAACCATACTTCGATCCCGGCGGCGCGCAACGTCGTGCAAATCCGGCCCGCCGGCTCGGCATCCTGCGAGGCGTAGCTCAGGAACACGGCGCCTGGGTTCGCGGCGCTCATGGTTGACCCCCGATTTGATGCGGGCACGTGGCAGGGAAGCGGAGCCGGAGGTTCATTTTTTGATTGGGCGTGGGTGGAGAGGGTGCACGGGCGCGGGCGGCGGAACTAACCTCAACGCGAAATTTCCGGCCAAAACCCGACACGAAACAAAAATTGTTTTTCCGCGCAACGCGCTCGCTCGCGCCTTCACCCGCGCAGGCGGTCGATTTCATTCATGAGCCAGGCGCGGGCATAGACCCAGTCGCGCTCCGCGGTGCGTTCCGAGATGCCCAATTCGCGGGCCGCTTCCTGGACCGTCAGGCCAACGAAATACCACTGCTTCACGAGTTCGGCTTTCCGCGGATCGTGGGCGGCGAGGTTGTCCAGCGCCTCGTTGAGGAGGATCAGTTCCGCGTCGGCGAGCGGCACGGCGACGTCGAAGCCGGTCGCGTTGGCGCTTATTTTTTCCAGCCCACCCCCGTGACGAGCGGCGTGCCGCCGGCGCGCGTTCTCGATGAGGATGCGTCGCATCGCCTCGGCGGCGGCGGCGAAAAAGTGCGCGCGATTTTTCCACTGCGGCTGCGCCTCGCCGCCGAGCCGCAGCCACGCCTCGTGGACGAGCGCCGTCGGCTGCAACGTCTGGCTCGCGGACTCGCGGGCCATCTTGGCGGCGGCAAGTTTGCGCAACTCGTCGTAAACGAGGGGGAGGATCTGTTCTGCCGCGAGGGCGTCGCCGCTTTCGACCCGCTGGAGGATTAACGTCAACTCGGACAAGCCGCCACCGTGGGGCATCGCCCGCGGAACGAGAAGCGCGAACTTCGCGAAGCAGCGCGGGCACGACTTGCACCGTCGCAGATCGGGACGTCGCTGCAGGCGCGGTGCTGCTCGCGGAATAGCGAGAGTCGCAAATCGGAGCAGAACCCCGGGGCGGAAAATCAGCTCCGGTAGTCCGCGTTTTCGCTCACGTATTCGTGCGTGAGGTCACCGCCAAGGACGGTCGCGGAGGCGACGCCGTTGCCGACGTCGACCTCGACTTCCACGCAGCGTTCGTGCTTCGGAAAATCCACCGGCACCGCAAAAATCCCTTCCGGCGTCGGCGCGCTCGTGTAGAGCTCCGCGCCCTTCAGGTGCGCGACGAGCGCGAGTTCCTTCTCCGGGTTCAGTTGAAACGCGCCGTTCGCGAAAATCTCCACGCCGCCGAGTTTCGCGCGCAGCTTCGAGAGGTCGGCCTTCACGCCCGACGCGCCGACATATTTTCCGATGGCCTGCACGAGACGGCCGACGTTTGGGTCGTTGCCGGCGACGGCGCACTTGAAGAGCGGCGCATTCACGATCGCTTTGCCGAGGGCGCGCGCGAAGGCGAGGCTCGCGGCGTTGGTCACGTTGACGCGGATCACGTGGCGCACGCCTTCGCCGTTGCGCACCACATCCTCCGCGAGATCGCGGCAGACGGTGTGCAGCCCGCGCTCAAACGCGCCGAGGTCCGTGCACGGCACGCGCGCCGAGGAGACGATGGCGACGGTGTCCGAAGTGCTCGTGTCGCTGTCGACGCTGATCGCGTTGAAGCTCGCGTCGATCAGGCGCGCGAGCATCGCGCGCAGTTCGGCGCGCGGCACGGCGATGTCGGTGAGAATGTAAACGAGCATCGTCGCGAGATTGGGTTCGATCATGCCGGCACCCTTCGCGATGCCGACGATGCTGCCGCCGCCAGCGAGATCGGCGCGGCGGATTTTCGGGTAGAGGTCCGTCGTCACGATGCCCTCGGCGGCGGGCAGGATCGAGCCGGGCGCGAGCATCGCGACCGCCTGCGGCAGCGCGGCGATCATCGCGTCGGCCGGCAGCGTCCACCCGATCACGCCGGTCGAGCTGGGCAGGATTTCTTTCGGGGAAAACCTCAACAACCGCGCGGCCTCCACGCACACGCGCTCGGCGGTCTCGACGCCGCCGGGCGCGCACACGTTGGAAATTTTGTTGTTCACCACGATGGCGGCGAGGGCGGGCTCTTTCAGGCGGCTGCGACCGACGATGATCGGCGCGCCGGGGAACGCGTTCTTGGTAAACACCGCCGCGAAATCCGCTGTGGGCTTGTCGAGCGCGATGATCGTGAGCGTCATCTTCGCGGGCTTCGGCGTCTCGATCGGGACGAACTCGAAACGGGAGGAGCCGACCCGGAAGCCGGCGGGGAGCGCGGCTTGCGACGCGAGCCACGCGCGATGTTCGTCACGATGTTGGAACGAGAGATTTGTGCTCGGCACGCGTGAGAAGTGGCAGGCGCGCGCGCGGAGTGAAGAAGAAATTCAGGAGACCAAGGACCAGAGACCAAAGACCAGGGACTGGAGACTGAGAGCGAACGCACATCCCGACACGAGCATCGCGCGAGTCCACTGTCTCCAGTCTCTGGTCTCAGCTCTGGGCTCTCGGCACATCGGCTCCGCCGAAATTTTTCATGGAAATGCGCGGCGCACGTGCCTTAGTCGCGACTCGAAACCAAAAAAAGTGAGCGCTCCTTCACGTCCTTCCCTCGTCCGCGCGGCCGCGTGCGGCGTTTCCTAAACCGCGATGAACGTCGCCGACATCACCGCCAAGGCCAAGGTCCTCCTCGAGGCGCTGCCCTACATCCAGGATTTTCGCGGCGCCACGTTCGTCGTGAAATACGGCGGCAGCTTCATGGACGATCCCGATCCGGTGGCGCGCACGCGCGTCGCCTACGACCTCGCGTTTCTCGCGGCCGTGGGCGTCAACGTCGTGGTCGTCCACGGCGGCGGCAAGGCCATCACCAAGGCGATGGCGGAGTCGGGCCTCGCGGCGAATTTCATCAACGGCCTCCGCGTGACCGACGAGGCCACGATCGCGATCGTGAAGAAGACGCTCGACGAGATCGTGAACAAGGACGTGTGTGCCGCGCTCACCAAAGCCGGCGGGAAACCGCGCGGGATGCCTGGCGACAGCGTGCTCGTGTGCGAAAAACTCGCGGTCGACGACGACGGCAACCCCGTTGACCTCGGCTTCGTCGGCGACGTGACCGAAGTGAAGGTGAAGCTGATCAAAAAGGAAATCGCCGAGGGCTTCACGCCCATCATCTCGCCCGTCGCCGAGGGCCTCGACAACAAGCCCTACAACATCAACGCCGACGTCGCCGCCGGCCGCGTGGCGAGCGCGCTGCGGGCGCGGCGCCTCGTTTACATGAGCGACGTGCCCGGCCTGCTGGCCGATCCAAAAAATCCCGAGACGCTGATTTCCACGCTCAAGACCTCGCAGGTGGACGACCTGAAAAAACGCGGCGTGATCGACAAGGGCATGAGGCCGAAAGTCGCGAGCGCCGTGCGCGCGCTCGAAGAGGGCGTGCAACGCGTGCACTTCATCGACGGCCGCCTGCCGCACTCGTTGCTGCTCGAAATTTTCACCGACAGGGGCATCGGCACCGAAATTGTGCAGGGCTGAGTGCAGCCTTCCTGTAATCTTTCTCCCGTTTCTTTCTCTTTCTCTTTCGTCAGGCCGGAACGAGAAAGATGAAGAGAAAGAGCGAAGAGAAAGACTCCGAAATCCATGAATCCCGCCATCGTCCGCACCAGCACCGCCGAACTCTACGACGCGCACGTGATGAAAAATTACGCGCGCGCGCCGCTGACGCTCGTGCGCGGCCGCGGCACGCAAGTCTGGGACGACGCCGGCAACGCCTACCTCGATTTCACCTCGGGCATCGCCGTGAGCGCGCTCGGCCACTGCCATCCGCACTGGGTCGCGGCGGTGCAGCGGCAGGCGGGCGAACTCATCCACGTCAGCAACCTTTTCCGCAACCCCGGCCAGGGTGAACTCGCGCGCCGCCTCGTCGGCTACGCGGGACCGGGCCGCGTCTTTTTCTGCAACAGCGGCGCCGAGGCCGACGAAGGCATGATTAAGCTCGCGCGCTTGCACGGCGTGAAGAAAGCCGGGGGCGAGGAGGGAAAGTGTTTCCAGGTGCTCGTCGCGAAAAACGCGTTTCACGGCCGGATGTTTGGCGGCATGAGCGCGACGCCGCAGGAGAAAATCCAGAAAGGCTTCCGCCCGCTCGTGCCCGGCTTCGCGGCGGCGGAACTGAACAACGTCGAGTCCTTCGCCGCGCTCGCCGACGAGTCCACGGCGGCGATTCTCCTCGAAACGATTCAAGGCGAGAGCGGAATCAACCCGTGCACGCCGGAATTTCTCCAGGGCATCCGCCGGCTCTGCGACGAGCGCAACCTGCTGCTGCTGATCGACGAGGTGCAGTGCGGGATCGGGCGGACGGGAAAATTTTACGCGTATGAGCACACTGGCATCCGGCCCGACGTGATCGCGATGGCGAAGGGGCTCGGCGGCGGCTTCCCCATCGGCGCGATCTGGGCGGGCGCGCGCGCGGCGGAGCTGTTTCAGCCGGGCAACCACGGCACGACGTTCGGCGGCACGCCGCTCGCGTGCGCGGCGGCCAACGCCGTGCTCGACGTGATCGAGCGCGAGCAACTGCTCGCGCACGTCACGCGTGCGAGCGTCGCGTGGCACGCGGCGCTGGCGGAGCTACGCGCGACATTTCCGCAACACATCGCGGACGTGCGCGGCCGGGGTTTCCTCGTGGGCGTGCAGATGACGGGCGACCCGACGCCGTTCCTCACCGCGATGCGCGAGCGCGGCCTGCTCGCAGTCAGCTCCGGCAACAACGTCATCCGCCTGCTCCCGCCGTTGAACACGAGCGCCGACGATCTCGCGAAGAGCGTGGAAATTTTCCGCGCGGTGCTCGCGGCGAAGGTGTGAGAGGCTTCGGCGGCGCGGCGCGCGTGACACAGTTGGTCGCGGCGTGCGCGGGAGGAATCATCGCGCTGACGGTAAACGCGACCGCGGCGACGCATGAGCTTTACGCGTGGCAACGCCAGAGTGGACCGGAGGTGGTGGAGGCGTTGCGGGCGTTTGCGCCGCAGGTTGACGGCGTGTGCGTGCTCGCGGCGGAGGTGGGTTGGAAGGGCGGACGGATGACGGTTTTTCGGCCGAAGCATGACTACGCGATGCTCGGAAAACTCGGCCGGCCCATCGGGCTCGCGTTGCGCATCGGGCCGTTTGGCGGGGTGTTTGCGAGCGACGACGAGACGGCGCGCTCACTCGCGAAAATCGCGCGCGAGGTTCTCGCCGACGCACGGGCCGGCGGGCTCGAGGCGGCGGAGCTGCAGATCGATTTTGACTGCGCGGAAGCGAAGCTCGCGGGCTATGGAGCCTGGCTGACGGCATTGCGCGGCGCGGCGGGGCGCACGCGACTGACGTTTACGGCGTTGCCGGTATGGTTGAAGCACGCGGAGTTTTCGGTGCTCGCGCGCGCGGCGGATGGTTTCGTGTTGCAGGTGCATTCGCTCGAGAAGCCGACGGGACCGGACGCGCCGTTTACGCTGTGCGATCCGGAACGCGCAGTGGCGTGGGCGCGCCAGGCGGGACGCGCGGGCGTGCCGTTTCGCGTGGCGCTGCCGACGTATGGCTACGCGTTGATTTTTGATGCGGCCGGAAAATTTCTCGCGCTCTGGGCCGAGGGGCCGCGCGTCGATCCGCCGCGGGGCGGGCGGGTGCGCGTCGTGCGCGCGGAGGCGCCGGCGATGGCGCGGCTCGCGCGGCGGCTCGCGGAGGAGGCGGCGGAAAATTTCACGGGCGTGATTTGGTTTCGGCTGCCGGTGACGGGCGATCGGTTGAATTGGGACGCGCGCACGCTGGCGGTGGTGTTGCGCGGGGAAATTCCCGAGCGCAAACTGATCTGCGAGGTGCAACGTCCTGAGCCCGGGCTGGCGGAAATCGTGCTCGTGAACGCGGGGCAGACCACGGAGCCGTTGCCGGCGCGGGTCGACGTGAGCGCGGAGGGCGGGCGGTTGCTGGCTGTGGATAACTTGGGCGGGTTTCAACTGGTCATGGCGAACGGGCGCGTGCAGGGAATCGTGCGCGCAGTCGGAGCATCGGAGGAAGCGTCGCTCGCACCGGGCGGACGCATGATGATCGCGTGGCTGCGCCATGATCATGAAATTCCCATTGTCGTTTCGTTGCCGTCGTCGCCGCCGTAGTGGCGTGGTGTTGACCTGTGCGGTCGCGTGGGTCGCGAGCGCGGTGGCGTGCGGGCCGGAGTTTCCGAACTGCTATCTGCTGCACTCGGAGGCACAGTTGCTCGCGGCGCCGGTGGCGAGTTTCGCGGCGGAGATCGCGCGGCTGCCGAAGGAGCTGCCGGTGACGCTCGCGGGGTTGCGCTACGTGGCGACGCCAGCGGACGAGGCCGTCGCGCGCGACGTAGCCGGGGTGCGTTTGGCGCTAGCGGAAGGGAAACTGGCGGCAGGCGAGCGAGAGAGAATTTTTGGGGGCTACGCAGAGGCGCGGCGACGCCTGACCGAGCTGGCGAGCGAGGGGGCGGCGCCGTTGCCCGGTCGCGCACCGAAGACGCTGCCCGAGGTGCGCATCGAATTGCCGACGGGGCTGCCACGGGAGTTTGCGTTGTATTTCGAGGGCTCGGTGGCGTGGCACCGTGGCGACTTGTTCGGGGCGAGCGCGTCGTGGTCGGAGTTGATGGGATTGCCCGAGACGCACCGGCGGCATCGCTCGGTGTGGGGTGCCTTCATGATCGGGCGGGCGTGGCTGGCGAACGCGGGGGCGTTGGCAAATTCAGATGTCTCCAACGAGCGCAAGACGGCGGCGGAATCAGCAGCTGAGGCGACGAAATCCTTCAAGCTCGTGCGCGCACTCGTCGCGCGCGGGTTTCCCGATCCGCTCGGGCTGGCGGCGGCGAGTATCGGTTGGGAAGCGCGCGCGGCGCTCGATGCGCGCGACCACGCGACGGTGATCGAACTCTACCTCGCGCACCACGCGGTCGGCGATCCGACGGCGGTGGAGTCGTTGCGCGTGGCGGCGCGGGAGTTTTTGAAGGACTACGATCCGAAGTGGACGGAGGCCGCGAAACGCCCGGTCGTGCGGCGCGTGCTCACGGCGTATTTTACGTCGCGCTCGGGCTCGCGTGCCTACGACTCAAGAAATCAGGCGGACTTCGACGAGCTGGCGCGGCGCTGGGCCGAGACGTTGGCACTGGCCGGCGTGCGCGACGAGGCGCAGGCGGATCGGCTCGCGTGGATGGCGTATCAGGCGGGGCTGTTTCCGCTCGCGGAGCGGTGGCTCGCGGTGGCGTCGGAAAAATCGACGGTCACGCAATGGGTGCGCGCGAAGCTGGCCCTGCGGCGCGGCGATCTCGCGGGCGGCGAGAAGTGCCTGCGCGACGCGCTCGCGGTCGAGGGACTCGACCGGCCGCACGCGCAACTGCTCGCGGCGGAACTCGGCCGCGTGTGCCTCGCGCGCGACAATTTCGCCGGCGCGGTCGCGGCGGCGCTCGCGGGAAATCACTGGCAGGACGCGGCGTTTGTCGCCGAGCACGTGATGTCGACGGCGGAGCTGCGGGCCTTCGTGGACGGGCGTCCGCCGGTGGTGGCGAACACCACCGTTGGCGCGAAGACGCCGGAGAAGAATCAGGACGAAGATTCGGATCGCTGGGCGTGGTGGCCGGAGGATTTGAGCGGGCGGCTGCGCGGGCTGCTGGCGCGTCGGCTCGTGCGGGAGGGCAAGGTGGACGACGCGGAGGCGTATTTTCCGACGGAGCTGCGGACGGCTTTCCGCGGCTACGTCGCGGATGTGCGGACCGGTTTTGACGGCGCGCGGCCGGCGGAGGTGCGGGCGGCGGCGTTTTGGCGGGCGGCGCGTTGCGCGCGGGAAAAAGGCGACGTGATCCTCGGCACCGAACTCCAGCCCGACTGGGGGATTTGGTCGGGCAATTTTACCGACGGCGTGACGATTCAAGATCGTGCGGTGCGGTTGCCGCTCGAAGGCGGGCTCTTCGCGCCGACGACGTTTGAACTTGAGCGACTCTCGGCGCGGCGGGTCCCGGAGAAGCGTTTCCATTATCGGTATCGCGCGGCGGACCTCGCGTGGTGGGCGGCGGCGCTGTTGCCCAACGACTCCGACGAGACGGCGCGCATCCTCGTCGAGGCGGGCGGCTGGCTGAAGGCGCGCGATCCGATCCGGGCGCAGCAATTTTATCAGGCGCTCGTCATCCGCTGCGGCAACACCCCGCTCGGCCGCGCGGCGGCGGCGAAGCGGTGGTTTCCGGCGGAGACGACGAGGTTGGAGCGATAGCGCCGGCCGGGGCGAGTCGGTCGGGCGCCCGTCGCCTGACGCGGGCGTTTTCCAAGCACGAGGCGGGACGCCTCGTCCACGACTGGGGCACGATTTTGCACTCGTGGGCGGGGCGGTGGCGGCGTAAGCGTTTTCCTTTTCATGAAGCATTTCCTCAAGGAAACCGACTTTGCGCGGGGTGAGTTGCCGGCGTTGTTTGCGCTGGCGCGCGACCTCAAGCGCGCGCGCGGTCGGCAGGGCGCGCCGGCACCGCTCGCGGGGCAGACGTGGGCGATGATTTTCTCCAAGTCCTCCACGCGCACGCGCGTCTCGTTCGAGGTCGGGATCCACGAGCTCGGCGGCAATCCGCTGTTTCTGAATCGCAACGACATCCAGCTGGGCCGCGGCGAGACCATCGCCGATACGGCGCGCGTGCTCTCGCGGTTCGTGCACGGGCTCGTCGTGCGCACCTTCGACCACAAGGACGTGCTCGACCTCGCGGCCATCGGCACGATCCCGGTGATCAATGCCCTCACCGACCTGCTGCACCCGTGTCAGATCTACGCGGACCTGTTTACGCTGGCGGAGCGGTGGGCGGGCGCGGACCGGGATTTGGTCGGGTCGCTGCGCGGACGGAAGATCGCGTTTGTCGGCGATCGCGGCTGCAACGTGGCCAACTCCTGGATCCTCGGCGCGAATCTGCTCGGCATGAAAATCGCGCTCGCGGGGCCGCCGGGGTTTGATGCGGCGCCGGAGTTCGACGCGTTGCTCAAACAGGAGGGCTTCGCGGGCGGCTACGAGTTTACGACGGACGCCGTCGCGGCGGTGCGCGACGCGGATGTCGTTTACACCGACGTGTGGGTGAGCATGGGCAAGGAGGAGGAGACGGCGGAGCGCATCCGCGTGATGTCGCCGTTTGCGGTGACGCCCGAGTTGATGGCGGCGGCGAAACCCGACGCGTATTTCATGCATTGCCTGCCAGCGCACGCAGGGCAGGAGGTCACGCAGTCGGTCTTGGACAGCGCGCGCTCGATCATCTTCGACCAGGCGGAGAACCGGCTGCACATGCAGAAGGCAATCCTCGCGACGCTGGCGAACGCGGCGCGGCGCTGATTTTCAACCGCGAATGGACGCCAATGGACGCGAATAATCTGATTCTGAAGGACGAAGTTTACCGGATCGTGGGCGCGGCGTTTGCGGTGCTGAAGGAGCTAGGGCACGGACTTCACGAAAAGCCCTATGAAAACGCGTTGGTGGTGGAGTTTGGCCTGCTGGGCATGATCCACGAGCAGCAGCGGCGCTTTCCGGTCACCTACAAAGGCGTCCAAGTGTCGGAATACGTGCCCGACCTTATCGCGTTTGGCACGGTGGTCGTGGACACGAAAGTCATCGACGGCATCACGGATCACGAGCGTGGCCAGATGGTCAACTACCTGCGGATTTCCCGGCTACAGGTCGGGCTGATTCTGAATTTCAAACGCGCGAAGCTCGAATGGGAGCGCATCGTGCTCTCCGATCATTCGCGTTAATTCGCGTCCATTCGCGGTTCAGCTCTTCTTTTTTTTCACCATGAAAATCGTCCTCGCTTACTCGGGCGGACTCGACACGTCCGTCATCGTCAAATGGCTCCGCGAAACCTACGACGCTGAGATCGTTACCTTCGCCGCCGACATCGGCCAGGAGGAGGAGTTGAAGGGCCTGCCGCAAAAAGCCCGCGCCACCGGCGCCTCCAAGCACTACACACTCGATCTCACGGAGGAGTTTGCCCGCGACTTCATCTACCCGATGATTCGCGCCAATGCCGTTTACGAGGGCCAGTATTACCTCGGCACCTCGATCGCGCGGCCGCTCATCGCCAAGGCGCAGGTCGACATCGCGCACAAGGAAAAGGCCGACACCGTCGCGCACGGCGCCACCGGCAAGGGCAACGACCAGTGCCGCTTCGAGCTCACCTACATGGCGCTCGACCCGCGCCTCGCGATCATCGCGCCGTGGAAACTCGAGAACTACCGCGCCGAATTCCCCGGCCGCACCGAGATGATCGCCTACTGCGCGAAGCACAAAATTCCCGTCGAGGCCTCGGCCAAGAAACCCTACTCGATGGATCGAAACCTCCTCCACATCTCCTACGAGGCCGGAATCCTCGAGGACCCGTGGTTCGACCCGACGACGAAGGAGAACAAGGGGATGTTCAAACTCTCCGTCTCGCCCGAGGACGCGCCCGACAAGCCGGAATACGTCGAGCTCGAGTTCGAAAAAGGAAACTGCACCGCGGTGAACGGGAAAAAACTTTCGCCCGCCGGCGTGCTCAAGGCGCTCAACAAACTCGGCGGCAAGCACGGCATCGGCCGCGTCGATCTCGTCGAGAATCGCTTTGTCGGCATGAAGTCGCGCGGGGTTTACGAGACACCCGGCGGCACGATCCTCATGCAGGGCCACCGGCAGGTGGAGTCGCTTACGATGGATCGCGAGGTCATGCACCTGCGCGACTCGCTCATCCCGAAATACGCGGAGCTGGTTTACTACGGGTTCTGGTTCGCCCCCGAGCGCGAGGCGCTGCAGGCGCTCGTCGACGAGAGCCAGCGCTACGTGAGCGGCACCGTTCGCCTGAAGCTCTACAAGGGCAACATCATCACCTGCGGCCGGAAGTCGAAATACTCGCTCTACGACATGAACATCGCGTCGATGGAAGGCGTGAAGAGCTGGTATAACCAGAGCGACTCACAGGGCTTCATCCGCCTTAACGGCCTGCGCCTCCGCGCGCGGAGTCTCGCGCAGGGCGGACCGAAGATCTGAAGCGGCGGGACGGCGTGGCAACGGGCGTAAGCCTGTAGCGGCGGGCGTATCTGCCCGCCGTTTCCAGCACATTTGCAAAACTACGGCGGGCAGGGACGCCCGCCGCTACGCCCGAGCCGCCCGCGAAGGCGGCGCGCTGGGCGTTCGGGTTGGCGCCCAACAAAATAGCGGGCGGCGCGTGGCGGGAAATGCCCGCGCTTGCCAACGCGGGACCCCGGGGAAACTGTGGCCCGCGTCCGACCGTCACATCGGCCCACCCCGCATGTCGTCCAAATATCAATTGCGTTCCGATCCGGCCCGAGGGGGCGTGGGGCCGGTGCGTGATCGCGGGGAGTTGGACTGGACGGATCCGGCGACGGCCGCTGCGGCGCCCGCGGCGGCCGTGGCGCCGGCCATGAGCGGGGTTTCGCCCAAGCTGCAGGACCTGCTGATCCGCGAGGCGCATCTGCGGTTGAGCCGGGCGGCTCTGGCGCCGGCGATGGCGGCGCAGGAGGTGGCGCTACAGGAGGTAATCGCGGCGAAGCCGGGGATGTTTTCGTTTCAATCGAAGGAGAAGCGCGCGGCCTACGAGGCGCAGCTCGCGGAGACGCGGGAGACGGCGCAGATGTTGCGCGACGGCGTGGCGCAGCTCGACCGGGTGGAGCCGCACCTGAGCAAGATGCTGCGCGACGAGATCGAGGATTTGTTGCGGGCGGCGTGCCCGGAATACGTGGCGGCGCTCGCGGCGCGGCAGCAGCGGGAGGATTGGAAGCGGTGCGTGGAGCGGTTTGCGGCGCGCGTTTACGAGTTTCTCCAGGCGCTGGGGAGTTCGCGGAACATGGCGTGCACGGGCTACACGCGGGAACGGCAGATGTATTCGCAGGCGGCGGTGCAGGGCTTCGTGGCGGCGATCGCGGCGGCGGAGAAGGTGGAGGCGGAGGTGGTCTTCGCGAACCGGATCGCGGACATGCAACTGAAGATGTTTCGCGAGTCGGGGCTGGATGCGACGCCGCTGCCGAAGCTGCCGGCGGCGACCTACGGGGTGTGGGTGTCGACACTCAGCTCGCGTTCGCTGGCGGAGGTGCAGGTGCAGTTCGACACGATGATCGCGCAGGTGCGGCAGCTCTACGAGACGGGCGTGCCGCAACTGGTCGGGCAATCGCAGGCGGCGGACGAGGCGAACGGGTCGCTCATCGATAATTTTCTCGAGACGGCGTGGCAGCAGTTGCGCGACGAGATCGTGGCGTTTGTGAATCCGGCGGACACGGAGGCGAGCGTGGGGGCGACGGAGCGGATGCTGGTCGATCTCGCGCGCAAGACCATCCACGGGCGGCTGCGGGAGGCGGGGCCGGCGCCGAAGGGGTAGGGGGAGCGGAGAGGCGAGAGCTGAGAGCTAAGAGCTGAGAGCAGGAAAGGCGGAGGGGCACCGGATTGGCGGAGCCGCTCTTCGGCCTGGGCCCGGTGCGTGGCAAGCGGTCGGCGCGGCGGGTGGCGGCGGCAGGGACGCGCGCTGCAATGACTGCCCTTTCAGAAGCGCTTCTCGTAGCGGTGGCCGTCGGCGTCGCGGAAGACGACGCGATCCGGGAGCACGGCGTCGAGGAACACGCCTTCGAGCACGGCGTCGCCGGGGATGTAAACTTTTCCGCCAACGACGATGCGGGGATCGGTGCCGGCGCGGCGGGCGGAGATGGGGAGTTTTTTCAACTGTTCGGTGAGCTCGAAGGCCATCGGGCCATCGGCGAACGCGGGCACGGCGGGGGCGGGCGGGGTGACGGCGGCTGTGACGGCGACGGGCGCAGGGGCGGCGACGGGCGCTTTCTTGGCGGCGGGGGCGGGCGCGGGGACCGGCGCGGCGGGCGCGGGCTTCGCGGCGGGCTTGGGCGGCGGGGGTGGGGCGGGCCACGCGAGCCAAGCGATGAGCGCGACGGCGACGACGGAGCCGCCGATGATGGCGATGAGCTTGGGGGTGAGTTTTTGCTTCGGCGCGGCGGGCGCGGCCGGCTTGGGCATCGGCGGCGCGGAGAGATTGATGGGCGGGACGACGGAGGTCTCGGGGGCGACGGGTTCGACTTTCTTGCCTTTGCTGCGGGCGAGGGCGGCGGCGATTTGGCTCACGGTGGCGGGACGCTGGCGGAGTTTGCGGCGCGGGAAAAGGTCTAAGTTCGGTGGGCACGAGGCGGGACCCCTCGTCCCCGACTCTGGGGCGCGGCTCCCGGTTGCCGGTTCTCCGGAGGGGCGGCTTTCCAGCCGCCCAATACCGGCGGCTGGAAAGCCGCCGTTCCGGCAGCGGTCCGGCACATGCTACAACCGTCAGCCGGGAGATGCCGTCCGAGTGCGGGGCGGGTGCTCCGAGGCCACGACGCGCGCGCGGCTCAGAAGAGGCTCTTCGCAACCACGCCGACGGCGGTGATGGGGCCGGCGTCGTCGAGGCCGTCGAGGGCGCGGTCGGCTTTTTTCAACACGGCCTGCGTGTCGCGCAGGAGGCTGTCGTCGGTGAGGAGTTTGCCGAGGGTGCCTTCGCCGCGGGAAATCTTGTCGGAGATTTCGCGGAGGTTTTTCGCGGTGAAGCGGAGCTCGTCGCCGATCTTGTCGTCGAAGACGAGGGTGCCGAGGGTGCCTTTGCCGGACTTGACCTGATCGACGATGGTCTGGGCGTTGGTGACGAAGGCGCGGGCGTCGGTGGCGACGCGCTTGAGTTCGCCGACGGAAGCGAGGAGTTCGTCGTGGAGCTGGGAGTTGTTGAGGAGTTTTCCGAGAGAGCCGTCGCCGCGGTCGAGCTTGGCGGAGACGCTCTGGAGGTTCGTCATGGTCGAGGAAAATTTGCCGGAGTTGTCGCCGACGAGGGTGTCGATTTTCTTGAAGAGGCCGGGGTTCTGGGCGTCGCCGTTGACGGCGGCGCTGATGGCGGTGAGGGCGTCCTCGAGCTTGTTGCCGACGGCGCCGAGGCGTTCCATAATGGCGCCGAGGTCGGGGGCGGTGCGGGTGCGGATTTCGGCGCCGGGAGGGAGGTCGGGAGCGGCGGCGGAACCGAGGTCGATGCCGATGACGTTGGTGCCGATGAGGGCGGACATGACGATGGTGGCGGTGGCGTCGGCCTTGATTTTCACGCCCGTGTCGATGCGGAGGATGGCCTCGGCGCGGCGGCCGCTGGGGGCGAGGCGCGTGCGGGCGACTTCGCCGATGCGGACGCCGGCCATGCGGATCTCGTCGCCTTCCTTGAGGGACTGGAGGCTGGGGAAGCCGGCGACGAGTTCGTAGCCCTTGTCCTTGAAAATTTTTCCGCCGCTGAGCGTTTCAAAGGTCACCCAGACGAGGGCGAGGCCGAGGACGAAGAAAAGCCCGACGCGGGCGGTCTGTTGCGGGTTGTTCATGAGGACATCTCCAGTTGCTTGAAGCGCGGGTTGCGCAAGTCGATTTTCGGATTGAGGAAGTCGGCGACGGCGGCGTCGGTCGGAGCGCGCAGCTCGGCGGGCCTGCCGAGGAAACGCAGGCGGCCACCCATGAGGATGCCGACGCGGTCGGCGATGCCGAGGGCGAGATCGCGGTCGTGGGAGACGACGATGGTGGTGACGCGATACTGCTCCTTCAGCGTGGCGATGATCTCGGCGATGGTGGCGGACATCACGGGGTCGAGCTCGCTGGTGGGCTCGTCGTAGAGCATGAGCTGGGGCTCCATCACGAGGGCGCGCGCGATGGCGACGCGTTTTTTCATGCCGCCGGAAAGCTCGGCGGGATGTTTGCGCGCGGCGTTTTCGAGGGAGAGGATTTGCAGGGCGCGCATCACCTTTTCGCGGATGCCGCGCTCGTCGGCGAGGCGGTGCTCGCGGAGGTAGAGGGCGAGGTTGTCGTAGACGGAGAGGGAGTTGAAGAGGGCGCCGGCCTGGAAGACGAGGGCCATGCGGATTTTTTCGCGCGTGGTTTCGGCGGCGGCGTCGAGGGCGTCGACAGTGACGCGGCCGGCGGTGGGCAGCTCGAGGCCGACGACGTGTTTCAACAACACGCTCTTGCCGGAGCCGCTGGGGCCCATGAGCACGAAGATTTCGCCGGGCGCGACGGAGAAGGAGACATCGCGCAACACCTCGAAGGCGCCGAAATTTTTGCAGAGTTTTTCGACGACGACGCCGACGGCGGGCGTCTCGGGCGCGCCGAAGGGATTGCGGGTGGTGGGAGCGGGAGCGGACATCGGTCAGTGCAGGGCGTCGGTGACGAAATAGTCGAGCAACAGGATCATGATCAGGGAGGTGACGACGGCGCGGGTGACGGCGGCGCCGATCTCGCGGGGGCCGCCGCGGGTGTTGAGGCCGATGTTGCAGCAAACGAGGATGACCACGCCGCCGAAGATCTCGGCCTTGACGAGGCCGTTGAGCACGCTGTCGAAGTGCATGAACTGCCGCATCGTCGCGAAATACGACTCGGGCTCGATTGAGATGAAGCCGGCGTATTTGCACACGATCGCGCCGCCGAACCAGCCGACGAGATCGGCGACGATGGTGAGGACGGGCATCATCACCGCGACGGCGGCGAGGCGCGGGAGCACGAGCATGCGCTCGGGCGGGATGTTCATGGTCACGAGGGCGTCGACCTCCTGGTAAACCTTCATCGAGGCGAGTTCCGCCGCGATGGCGGAGCCGACACGGCCGGCGAGCAGGATGGCGACCATGACGGGGCCGAGTTCGCGGGCCATCGAGACGCCGACGAGCAGGCCGATGAATTCCTTGGGCGCGCGGTTTTGCGCGGCGAAGCCGGACTGGAGCGCGAGCACGCTGCCGATGAAGAAGCAGAGGATGGCGACGATGGGCAGCGTCGTGTAGCCGATCAGGTAGCACTGCTCGATGAACCGGCCGAATTGCCGCGGCAGCGTGGGCAGGTGGCGCAGCGAGCGCACGAGCAGCAGCACGGTGCTGCCGATGCCTTCGAGAAGCGGTGTGAGAGGATTCATGTCAGGGACGGTCGGCGGCAGAGGTAGCCGGTTTCGCGGGAAAATCTAACCAGAAGAGGCGCCACGCGCGTTCGCCGGGCGCGCGTTTCATGCCGAGCAGACCGCGGCCGAGCGCGACGCGTTGCTCGGCGGGCTGCGTCGTCACGGCGAGCAACGGGCCGAGGTGAAACTCGGTCGTGCGCTCGGGCGCGCGGCGTTCCCACGTGATGGCGTCCCAGAGCAGCGAGGTGCGCGCGTCGCCGGGGGCGCGCTGGTCGTGGCGCACGACGGCGAAGAGCGGCGACCAGGACTCGTTCACTTTCTCCACGTGCGGAAAGAATACGCCGAACGGGCTCAACGCCTGCCATTGCCGCCGGCCCGCGCCGTTGTCCCACGCGCTGAACAGCGGCCACACGTGCCGCAGCGAAGCGGGCGCGGCGTCGGGCCGCGCGAGGCTACGCTGCTCGTGCGACCAGTAGAGGAACCACAGGAGCTGCGACCTCGTCTGCGCGACGCCGTCGGCCGTCCACTGCGCCTCGCGCCACAGCGGCCACGCGAGCCAGGTCTTGTCGTAGCCCTTGATCACGGAGTGCGTGTAGAGGGGCGCCCAGCGGTTGACGGAGTGGTCCGGGCCGCGGCCCTGCACGAGGAGCGGCCAGAAAAAACGCTTCTCCTGATAGGGCTGCGGCGAGGTGCGCTCGGTGTGGCCGAAAAACGGCCAGAGAAAATCCTCGCCGCGAAAACCCGGCCCCTCCGCGCGCGCGTATAACGGCAGCACGCCGAAGCGCCGCGTCGGCGGCGTGCCGGCGGGGGCGTCGGGCGCGGGCGCGCGCTCGCTGCGGTAGGCCAACGGCCAGAGCCAAAATTCGTCGCGCGCCACGCCCGGGCGCTCCAGCCGGCCAAAGAGCGGCCACAGCGCGAAGCCCTGCGCCGCGCCCGTGGTCGTGCGCACGAACGGCCACGGCGTCCCGCGCGTGATGGCGCCGTGTTTCTCGGTCTCGGTGAAAAATGGAAACAGCGTCCACGCGATCCGATCGTAGCCGAGGTGGCCGCGCACCGTGCCCGCGAGCGGGAAGAGGCCGCGGTAGCGCAGCTCGGGCGCGCCGCTCGTGCGCGAAAACCAAAACGGCCACACATCAAACGTCTCCTGCGGCCCGAGCTCGCTCGTGCGCGGCGGGGCGTCGGCGCGGCGGCCGGAACGGTTGACGAGTTGGAAAACGCTCCACGTGTAATGCTCCTCGTCGGCCGAGTAGGAAAAAAGCGGGTAGAGCAGCGAGGCCGAGCGCAGCGCGCCTTTCGCGTCGACCGTCTGCGCCCAAAACGGCCGCAGCCCGCTCGTCGTGCCGCCGTCGGCCCGCCGCTGCTCGAAAACCAACGGCCCGCCCAAGCCCGCCACCTCGAGGCGCCCCGCGGCGTCCGACCGCTCCACGCGCAGCGGCCAGAGGTTGAACTCGCGCTCCGCTCCGCGCGCACCGCTCCCGCCCCCGGCCAGCGGGCCGAGGCAGAGGAGGAGACGGAGAATTTTCATGATGGAATCGGACGGACCGGCGCTGACAACGGGTCGCGTCGCCGGCGTCGGAGCCGAGTGTGGCGGCGGACGTGAATATGGAAACGCAGACGCTGGCGGGTGAAAGCGCAGGTGCAATTTTTTTGGACGACCGGGTGTGATGCACCGGCAGGCGGCGTGTTCCCGGGATTTCGCGGGTCGGCGCGCGGCGCGGCCGGCGTGTGGACGCGGGTGACCCGTTTTTCCCGTTGAAGCGCCCGCGCGCCCGCGACCTCCTCTCGGCCTCGGTCGATGAAAACACCCCCCCGGTCCCCTTCCCCACCCCGCGTGATCGGAGGCCCGTCGTGCGCATAAGCGGCGGCGCGGCCCGCGGCATCCCGCTCGTGACACCGCGCGGCGACGCGACGCGCCCCGCGACCGACGGGATGCGGCAGGCGGTGTTTTCGAGTCTCGGCGCCGCCGTCGTCGGGGCGCGTTTCCTCGATCTGTTTGCGGGGAGCGGCGCGTATGGGCTGGAGGCGTTGAGCCGCGGCGCGGCGGGCGGGGTGTTCGTTGAACAAAACGCCAAGGCCGCCGCGTGCGTGCGCCAAAACATCGCCGCCGTCTGCAAGAGCCTCCGCCGCGACGCCCGCGATCTCGCGGTGCTCCAGGCCGACGCGCGCACCGTGCCGCTCGGCCCATCGGCGGGCCGCGCGAGCGTGAGCGCGAACGCAAGTGTCAACGCGAGCGCCGGCGCCGCGCCGCCCGATCTGGTCTTCATCGATCCGCCCTACGAGATCATCGCGGAGATCGCGCCGGCGTTGTTTGCGCGGCTCGCGGAGGCGCTGGCCACGAAGCCGGACGCTCTCGTCGTGTTCGAAGCCCCCGGCGAACTCGATCTCGCGCCCATCGGGTGGACGTTGCTCAAGCGCCTGGGCAAGGGCGCGCGCCAGCCGACAGTGAGCTTTTTTCGCCGCTGACGGCCGGCCGCGCGTGCGCAAGCGTAAGCGCGGCGACGCACGCGGTCTCCGTGCGCAGGACGCGCGGCCCGAGGTGGACCAACGCAAAACCGTGCGCCCGCAGCGCCGCGCGGTCGGCCACGGACCAGCCGCGCTCACCGCCGACAGCCAACGTGAGCGGACTCCCGGCGAGCGGCAGCGCGGCGGCCAACGGCGCGCCGGCCTCGTAGTTGTCGAGCGCGAGGCGTGCGGTGTCCGTGGGCAACTCGCCCAGCACGCCGGCCAGCGCGCGCCCGTGCGTCACGTCCGGCACGCGCGTATCGAACGCCTGCTGCGCGCCGTCGCGCAGGTGGCGGCGCCACTCACCCGTCGTCCACAGCGAACTGTGCGCGTAGCTCGGTTCGCCTTTTTCCGTCGCAACAAAATGCAGCGCCGCCACGCCGAGCGTCGTCGCGTCGCGCAGGATGTCGCGCGCCGTCTGCGGCCGCGGCAACCCGACGATCAGCGTGAGGGGCGCGGGCGACGGCGGGGGCGCGGCCTCCCACACAAACGCGAGCGTGAGCGCCGCCGCGTCCACCGTGACGAGGGTTGCGCGACCGCGCGGGCCGTTCACGAGCCCGCAGTCAAACGCGTCGCCCACGCCGCGCCGCAACACCCCAAGCACGTGCGCGGCGCGCGCATCGCGGCGCGGGAGCGGCGCGGCGATTTCGGCGGGCTCGAAGAGCACCAGGTTCATCGGGCGAAGGCGGTCGCGCGTCGGGCAGCGGGGCGGAGCACCGGCGCGCGGCGGCGCCCGGATTTCGCGGAAAAATTTCCGGTCCGCCCCCGCGCGTTCACGTCCCGGGGGGCGACGGCGGCAGCGTTTGCTTGAGCAGTTCGTCGAGCTGCTTCCGGACGAGCGCGGGGTCCGGATTCGCGCCGATGGTCTGCTGCACCTTGAGCAGGCTGGCGGCGAGTTGGAGCTGGTTTTGCGTGAGCTGCGCCGCGAGCCGCGCCTTGGCGCGCGCACCCTCGGCCTTCACCGCCTCGTCCGCCGAACCCTGGAAGAGCGATTTCAACGCCTCCACCATCCGGCTCAAAAACGTGTAGAACAGCTCCGCTGAAAACCCGCCCACGATCGCGAGCAGCACGCGTGCGATGCCCGGCTCCAGCATCTTGATGTCCGCCAACATCTCCTCGTTGACAAGCACCGCGAGCATCAAGCCCGAGATCAGCCCGAGGAAAAACCGGATCCAATACGAGCCCTCATACATCGGATCGAACGTGCCCTCGGTCACGTAGCGGTTGGCCTTGTAGAGGCAGAGAAACGAGGCGCCCAGCCCGGCCGCGCTGAGATAAAGGACGAGGTGCGCGAGCATTTCCGCGCCGCTCGTGTTCAGGATCGTGACGTGCCTGTTCGGGTCGACGTCCGTGAGGTTCGTGTAACTCACCACGATAAACGCGAGCAACGAAATCGTCGCCGCGAGCATCAGGTGCCGCACCAACCCGATCGGGCCTAGCAGGCGGAGGACGAGTGAGGCGGAGGCGTTGCGGCCCTCTTCCTGGAGGAGGCGCATCGTGCGCGGCGTGGCGGGCGCGATGAGCACCGCGAGCGTGTGGTGCGCGCCGACGAGCGCGGTGAGCAGCTCGGGCGTGAGCGGCGTGCCCGCGCGACGCGCCTGATCGGCGGCGTCGATGGTGGTGACGACGGCGGCGGGCACATCCTTGCCGCGAGAGAGCGCGGCCTCGGCCATCGCGCCGGCCTCGCAGAGGAGGCGGCTCGGCAGGCCCATTTCGTCATCGGGGTCGAGCGGCGCGGGCGTCGGGGTGGACGAGGCAGCGGAGGCGGAAGCAAGGGGAGCGTTGGTAGGAGTAGACATGGCGGAGAAGCGGAAAGCGGGGAACCAGCCGCAACAACGTGCGACGGGGCGCGCGGGATTCAATCCCCGTTCGCGGCGAGGCCAGCGGTGGCTGGCGACCGCGGCCAAGCGCCTCCGCGCCATCGGCTCGGAAAAAACGCCGACTACGTGCGCAAGTGCGGGACGCGAGACGGAAGTCGTGAGGCATGAAAAAGCCGCTCACCCATGGCGTGGAAGAGCGACCGTTACTTGGATTGGGAAGCCCATTGCCGCGAGCGAGCTGTCAACAGTCAAGTCATGGCCCATCGGCTCGTTAGCGGCCGAACGAAACCGGCGGCGACCGTCACTCGGCCGCCGGCGAATTGTTACGGGTCATGACAGGAGCTCTTCGGCTTGCAGAGTTCGGCGTAAATGGGACGGAGTTCCCACACCGGAAAAATCAGTCGTCGTTCTGAAAATCCGGATCGATGACCCCGATGGCGCCGTCGCTGGTGCGCTTGATAAGGAGAAACATTCTCCACTTGTAGTCGCGACCGTTGCGTTTCGGCTTCGGCCTGCCCGGGGTTCCCGCTCCCCACAGATTATAGACCTCCAGCGTTTCCGGACCCTCGCCGGTCAGCGGCAACGCCGGAGGAATGCTCACGCTGCTTTGGGGAAACGTCAGCAGGCCGTCGGGGTCGTCGTTCGAGGCATTTTGGGGCTCATACTGCACGAACGAAATGTCGAGTGGCACATAGCCGCTGCTGAGCGAAAAATGCAGAATCATTCCATCCCCCAAATCCTTGAGTCCGTCGCCACTGGCACCTTTGCCGAGATGCATGGTTGGGCGCCCGGTTGCCCGGTTTGTCGTGGTATCGATCGTCACCCACGAACTCTGCGAACCCGGGGCAACGGCAAACGTTGCCTGGGTAAAGAATCCGTTGGGATAAATCGCCTTGGTGGGGTCGGAGGGAGCCGGGGACGGCAGAGGGACGAAACCCGTCACCGTAACATTGATGACGAGTGGACCTTGGCCGGGTTGGGGATTGTAGGACATGGGAATCTGCTTTCTCTTTGCTGGTTATTGTTGCTGACAGAAAATGACTGCGCGCCGTCGAACGCTACGGCTGGCGGGACGGACTTCCGGCCGCGGCCGGACTAGGGGGAAATAATTCGTCAGGCCACGATTCGGGCGGCTGGTAACCAAACTGATGGAGTCGCTCGATCAGCCCCCGTCCCTCGTCGGTGCGACCCAGATGGGTGAAGGCTCGCGCAGCGGGATCGAGCAGGCGCCAGTTGGCCGCGTCGCGCCCCCCCAAAAAAAAGCCGTCAACCACGCGCTGCCAGTGTTGGCGCGCCGCCGCAGTGTCGCCGCGGCTACGCGCGATCTGCCCGGCCACGACACATGTGGAGAAAAAATCGCCGGCGAGTTCGTCGTCCGACTGCGCCCGGGCTATCAGGGGCTCAGCCAGCGCGATGGCCCGGGCGATGGCGGTAGCAGCGTCAGCGTTCTGGCCAGCCCTTACCCGCAACTCGGCGTCGAGCCGATGGGCTACGACTAACTGGCCCGCGACTCTGCGATCGCCCGGCGCAAGCTTCGCAAGGGTCTCCAGTTCAGCGAGCGCTTCGTTCACCATTCGCCGGGCCGCCATCGTGTCCCCTTCCGCCCCGACCAGAACCACAATTTTCAAGGACAGTTTGAGCGCTGCGCGCTGATAGTTGCGGTTGGCCGGATCCGCCGCGGTCAACGGAGCCAGTAGCGCGCGGGCTCGCGTGCGCAAGGCGAGCGCGGCGGCACGCTGGCCGGTGATCGCGAGCACGTTTGATTGAAGCGCGAAGGAGTTCGCGAGCCGTTCCTGCCACACAACGGTGCGCGGCTCGGCTTGGACCAAACCCTCGAGCTTTTTCGTCTGCTCTCCGAAACGCGCGACGGCCTCGCTGTATTCTCCGATTCGTTCAGCGATCGTGCCGAGGTAGGATACGACGTTTGCGATGCTACCCTGCAACTCGGTGTTCTTGGGGTCGGCGGCCGACATTTTTTCCAGAATAGGGAGTTCGCCCAGAAACCCGCTCCGCGCCGCGGCCAGATTCCCGCGCTCGAGCTCGATCACTGCAAGATTGTGATGACCCGAAACCGACTCGCGCTGCCAGCGCGAATTGGCGGGATCCAGACCGACCAGCGCCACGCTGGTATCGCGATAACGCACGGCCCAATCCCGCGCGCCGGCGGCGTTCTTCCCGGTGTAATGCAGGTTCGCGATCCAATATTCCGCCTGCGCACGGTCAAATAGCGCACCGCCGTCTATCGGGTTACGTTGCACGATCTCGGCGGCGAGCGTGTGGGCCTGCCCGAGCGCTTGTATCGCCTCCATAGCGTGCAGCTTCTGCCCTTGCACCACGCCGATGACGGTCAGGGCCTTCACCTTGCCGCCAAGGGTGGCGTCGGTGAGATCACGTTCGCCGAGCGAGTCGACGTAGGTCTTCGCCTTGGCACCGACGGATTCGAGCAGTTCGAGCCGGCCGGCTTTTTCCAGCTGCAACCGGAAGTCGACGAGCATGAAGCCCAGCAGATCCTCGGCTTGCGCCTTGCGGCGCTGGGCATCGTCGCGGGCGACGACGGCATCGTTGCGCGCGACCACGGCCGCGTTCCGCGCGCGCCAGGCGGCGACCGCGAGGCCGAGCGTGAGCACCATGCCCGCGACGGACGCGGCGGTGATGAGCGTGAGGCGGCGTTGGCGGCGTTGAAGTTCGCGTTGGCGGAGGTCATCGAAGCCGACGCCGAGCAGGCCGGCCACGAGGCGCATGAACGCCGTGCTCCGGCCGTCGGCGTGCGGCCGCGCGTCGGCGGCGACGACCTCGGCGGCCGGGCCGGTGAGCGTGCCGTCGGGGGCGAGTTCGCGGCGGAGCGCGGGGGAGAAGCAGTCGTCCGCCGCACCCTCGTGCTTCGGCTCGCCGGCGACGATGAAGGCGAAGACGCGCCGCTCGCCGTGCAGCCGCTTAAACGCGCAAATCTCCTCCTGCACCCAGCGCGACTTCGCCGAGTTCGGCGAACAAATCACGATCAGCGTGGCCGATTCGCGCAGCGCGTTTTTGATCACCTCGCCGAGATCGCTCGTGGTCGGCAGTTCGTCGCGGTCGCGGAAGACGGGGGCGAGGCGCGGGCCGACTTCGCCGATGGGCGCGGGGCGGCCGTGGAAGCGGGCGGGCACGGCGTAGCCCTCGAGTTTTTTCAGCAGCCAGTTGGCCCACGGGGTGTCGGCGTGGCTGTAGCTGATGAAGGCGCGGTAATGGCGCGGCGCAGTGGGAAACGCACCGCGCGTCACGGAGTCCGACACGGCGGCGACGGGGTCGCTCGGGTGCGTGGGGAAATCGGTGGAGTCGGGCATGGCGGCGGACGCAAAGCAGGTTTCAAACCCGGCGCGCGGGGTGGCGCGCGGGAACTCCCGGAGGAGCTGGGGCGCGCGAGGGAGCGCCGGTCGTGCTGCAATGTCACGCGAAAACACGTAGGGCTGCGCGCGTCCTCCGCCGTCGGCGCCCCGCACCCGCGCCGGCCCGTCGATCCAACCCGGCCGGGTGACCGGCGCGGCGGGCGGAGCGAGGAAGGGGTTCATACCCATAAAACCCGCGCGGCGGCGCGCATCTATCAAAAATCTTTGATTTTTTCGGATGGCCGTTTTTCCGGGCGTCGCGACGGTCGACTCCGCCCCATCCATGCCCACCCCCGAGCCTAGCGACGATTCGTCGCCCGACACGCGCCCGAGCCTGCTGCGCCGCGTGCGCGACTGGCAGGATGCGGCGAGCTGGGCCGAGTTTCACGCCATCTACCGTCACCTCATCTACGGGCTCGCGCGCCGCTCCGGTCTCACGCACGCCGACGCGGAGGATGTCACGCAGGATGTGTTCAAGCGCCTCGCCGAAACGATTCACCAGTTCGAAGCGCATCCCGCGCGCGGCTCCTTCCGCGCGTGGCTGATGACGCTCACGCGTTGGCGCATCGCCGACCATCGCGAACGCCAACGCCGCCCCGGCGACGCGCAGGTCCCCGCCACCGCGCCAGCCGACACCAGCACGGACACGGGCTCGCCGCTCCACCCGATCGAGCAACTGCCGGCGGCGAGCGAGTTCGAGCCGGCGTGGCAGGAGGAATGGGAAACGCACCTGCTCGACATGGCCTGTGCGCGGCTCGCACGGCGCGTGAAGGAAAAGCACTATCAGGTGTTCGAGCTCTACGCGCGGCGCGGCCGGTCGGTGCTGGACGTCGCGCGCACGCTGCGGATCAACCCGGCGTCGGTTTACCTCATCGGGAGCCGGCTCACGCGGCAGTTGAAAACGGAAGTGGCGGCGCTGCGTTTGCAGCTCGAGCACGCGTAACGACGGCGCCAGCCCGAAGTGATCGCGGCGCGTAGTTCGACGGCGAACGCGGCCGGAAGTAGCGGCGGGCGTCTCTGCCCGCCGGTTCGGGGACTTCGCAAACCTCGGCGGGCAGGGACGCCCGCCGCTACGCACGCCCGTGCGGACGGGGCGGAATCAGGCTGCGCTCGTGGGCGGACTTTTCGCAACGGGGATGTGCGCGGCCTGACGCATCAGCTCGGACTTGGACACACCGAGGCGGTGCGCGACGGCGTTGAGCCGCGCGGCGTCCGTCGCCGTGACGGTGGTCATGCGTTCCGTGCCGTCGCGGTCGGTCCACTTGACGTGGTGGATGCGCTGGCGCGCGGACTTCACGAGGTCGCGGAGGAAGGCGAGTTCGTCGTCGGGGAGATTCATCCGCGGAGCAGGCGGCGTGCAGCCCGGCGCGTCAAGGCGCCCGCCGGGAATGGCCGGCCGCATCAGCCACCGGCGAGCGCGAAAATCTTTTCGCGCAGGTGCGTGCAGCGTTGCTTCGACTCGGCGTTGCGGACGGCCATCGCGTAGGCGGCGGGATCGCCGACGAGGAACACCTTTTTCTTCCCG
>JBEANZ010000125.1:0-12538 GCA_041165185.1 Verrucomicrobiota bacterium
GACGCCTGCAGCGCCATCCGCGCTGCACGTTTCTCGGTGGCCGCGACTACGACGCGCTCCCGGCCTTCGCCGCCGCGCTCGATGCCGCGGTGATACCCTACCACGCCCGCACCACGAATCCCTGCGCCAGCCCGATGCGGCTCCACCTTCAACTTCCTTTCGGCTCGCCCATTGTCGCGAGCGGCGACTGCGCCCAAATCAACGAACACGCGCCCGACGTCACCCTCGTGCGCGATGCGTCCGCGCTGATCTCGGCGCTCACGGAACTGCGGCGGCTCAACTTCGACGACGGCCACCGCCACGCCCGCTGGCAACGCGCCGCCACCGGCACCTGGGAACACCGCGCCGCCGCCGCGCTCGCGCTCCTCCGCGCGGACCGGGCACCCGCTCGCACCGCCCGGTGAACTCCCCGCCACCGCACATCGCGCCCGTCATCGTCACGGCCGCCTCCGACGCCTACGCGGGCTGCCTCGCGCGGCTGTTGCGCAACCTCGCGCGCCGCGGTCTGGCCCGCACCCACCGCGTGATCGCCTACGACCTCGGATTGTCCGCCGCGCGCCGCGCGGACCTCGCGCGGCGTTTTCCGTGGTGCGAATTTCGCCCATTCGATTTCGCGGCGCATCCGCCGCACGTCGCGCCGGCCGCGCGCACCTACGCGTGGAAACCGATCCTCCTCGGCTATCTGTTGGACGAAATCTCCGCGCCGCTCCTCTGGCTCGACAGCGCCTCGCAGGTGCGCACCGATCTCGGCGCCGTGCGCGCCGCGCTCGCGCGCCACGGGCTCTGCGTGTTGCGCGGCCAATCGCCGCTGCGCGTGCGCTGCGATCCGGCGGTCGCGCGCGCGCTCGGCGTCGCGCCCCCGTTGCTTGACGCACGCGAGTTTGTCGCCGGCGCGTGCGCCTTCGATCCCGCGTTACCCGCCGTGCGCGCGCTCGTCGCCGAGTGGCGCCGCTGCGCGCTCGACCCCGCGCTCATGCTCCCGCGCCACGCGCGCCACAATCCCGAGCAGGCCATCCTCTCGATCCTCGTGCTCGCCGCGGCGGCGGCGGGCCGGCTCGCGTTTCCGCCGGGCGACATCGACATCAGTTCGCCCACGCCCGTCCGCTGGCTGCGCTCCCGGCAGAAGGTGCCGCGCGACTGGCCCGCGTGGGCCGACCCGCTGGCGTCGCTCTGGTTCGGCGCCGATGCGGCGGTCAATCAATGCGCGCTCCGCGTCGCCCAATTCAAGGCCACCCGGATCAACGGCCTCCACCGCTGGCCGAAGGAAAATTTCGTCGTCGCCATCGGCCGGGTCGGCGGCGGGGCGCGCACGCTCGCCGCGCCGCGTGGCACGTATTTCGCGGACCCGTTTCTGTGGCGACGCGACGGACGGGCGTGGGTTTTTGCGGAGCAGTTTTCCTTTTTGGAAAACACCGCGCGCCTCGTCGCGCTGCCGCTCGACGACGCGCTGCACGCCGGCGCACCCGAGCCGCTCGAGTTGCACGGCGCGGCGGACTGCCACCGCTCGTTTCCGTTTTTGTGCGAACTCGGTGGCGAACTTTTTCTCGTGCCCGAAAGCAGCGCCCAACGCGCCGTCGATCTTTTCGTGTGCGAGGAGTTTCCCCTCCGCTGGCGCTGGCGCCGCCGGCTGCTCGACGGCGTCGATGCCGCGGACTCCGCGCTCCTGCGCCACGCGGATCGCTGGTGGCTGTTCACCTCGGTGCGCCCGCACGAGCACGCCCCGCGCGCGCTCGAAATCCACCACACCGACGATCTGCTCGCCGGCCGCTGGGAACCGCACCCGGTCAACGCCGAGCGGCGCTACGCCGACGCGCCGTGCTCGAGCGGGCGCTGCGCGGGGGCCTTCGTCCGCGCCGCCGATGGCGCGTGGCTGCGGGCGGTGCAGGCGAGCCGGCGTTTTTACGGCGAAGGCGCGCGGCTGATGTGCGTTGTCACGCTCACGCCGGAAGCGTTTCACGAGGAGGAGTTTTCCGGCGCGCACCCGCTCGCGGAACTCGCGGCGAAATTTTCCCCGCACCACCTCTCGCAGCACGACGGCCTCGTCGCGTGCGACGTGCGCACGCGCGCGAGCTACGGTCAGCACGTGCCGCTCTGGCGGCACTGGGCGCGACGGCCCGACCCGCGCGCGCTCACCCTCGCCAGCGCGCGCTGAGGAAACGCAGCGCGACCGAATTCGCGCGGTCCTCATCGCGCGCCGCGCGGTTCACGTTTCCACCCAGGCTGGTGCGCGCGACGAGCCGCCGGTGCGCCCAGGGTTGGTAGTCGGTGAATGCGAGCCGCAGCGGTCGCAGCCATTTCTCCGCGCGGCAATGCGCGCTGATCCACACGTCGTCCACGAATCGCATGGCCGGTGGCGCGACGGAAAAATCACCGAGCGCCGCGAGGTCGAAAAAACGCGGCCGCACGAGATAGCTGTGCACGCCCTGCACGATGTCGGTGCGCTCCGGTCGCCGCAGCCGGTGGGCGCGGCGCGGCACGTGCGCGGCGCCCACGAGCCGGCGCCGCAGCGTCGTCGGTCGGTCGATCAAATCCGCCGGCACGCGCCAGCCCGCCGCGCTCAGCGCGTCGGTCGGATGGGCGCGCGCGAGCACCGCGTAGTTTTCAAGCAGCCGCCGGTGGTAGACACGATCGTCGTCCACGACGACCACGGCCTGATCGGGCGCGACGGCGCGCAGCGTCGGCAGGAATTTCGTCGCCGGTCCCTCGTCCGCGCACGGCACCACCGTCACGCACCGCAGCCCGTTCAGCCACTCCGGCAGCACGTAGGCTCGCCGCTCGCGTTCGCTCCACGCCGGCACGCACAGGCGGATCTCGCGGGGCCGGGCTGATTGGCGGAGCAGGCTCTTGAGCGTGAGCTCGAGCGCGCCGATGCGGCTCGGGATCGTGGTCAACGTGATGACGAGACCGGAGTCGCGGGAGTTTTCCGCGCACGCCGCGTCGAGCGCGCGCAGGTCCGCGCGCCGCAGCCCCCACTCGTCCAGCCACGTGGAAAGGAGTTCTTCACCCGTGAGCCAGTTCGCCACCGCGTAGGCGGCGGCCGACACGACGAGGACAAGGATCGACACGACGAGCGGCATCGCGACGGTTTCGCCGCGCCGCGCGTTTCCCGCAAATGTTTACCGCGCGCCGTCACCGCGCGTCGCCGGCTCTTGCGCGCGCGGCCTGCGGTCGCCAGCGTCGCCGTCGCCGTGCCGCCATTCTCCGCCCCGATTCTCGTTCTCGGTTTTGCCGCGTTGCTGTTCGCTTTGATCCTTATGCTGATGCGGCGGCGCGCGCCGTTGTTCGACTTCGCCCATTCCCACGCCGGGACGTTGAGCGCGTCGTTCATCAAGGCGCTGCGCCCGCGCAGCTACGGCCAGCGCGAGCAGGACCGGTGGTTGGTCGGATTTCTGCGCGGCAAACGGGACGGTTTCTTCGTGGACGTGGGCGCCTCCAACGGGGTGATCAGCAACAACACCCTGCTCCTCGAACGCGCCTACGGCTGGCGCGGCCTGTGCATCGAGCCCAATCCCTTTTTCTTTCGGCAACTCGTCAGGCACCGGCGCTGCGTTTGCGTCCACGCCTGCGTTGATCGGCTCGCCCGGCCCGTTGATTTCGTCTTCAAAGGTGCGACCGGCGGCATCGTGGCCGACGACACGGACAACCGGCACGCTGCCATGAAAACCACCGTGCACGCGCGGACGCTGCGCGAGATTCTCGAGGCGCACGGCGCGCCTCCGGTTATCGACTACCTGAGCATCGACACTGAGGGCGCGGAGACGCGAATCCTGCTCAATTTCGATTTCAACCGGTTTCGTTTTCTCGTGCTGACCATCGAGCGCCCGACTGCGGTCCTTCACGACTACCTCCTTGCGCACGACTACCTGTTGATCACTCACGACGGGCTCGACGGCTACTACCGTCACCGGAGCCAGCCATTGCCGTGAGTCCCGACGAGCGCGCTTGCGCGGGAAAAACCCGCGCGCCACCGTGCGCGCTCTTTTTCCCTCCCGCCTCGCGATGGTCCTCGCCCACATTTTTGCCGGCCTCGGCAACCAGCTCTTCCAATACGCCGCCGCGCACGAGCTCGCGCTCCGCCTCGGCACCGCGGTGCGGGCCGACCTCTCGTGGTTCGATGAGCCACACCGTTCGCCCCGCGCCTACCGCCTGCCCGAGCTGGGGCTGCCGTCCGCCGTCGCCACGGCGGCGGAACGCGCCGCGCCGTTTCGCCGGCCCCGCTGGTTCGCGCGGCTGCGGCCCGGCTGGACGCAGGTCCGCCAGATCGGCGGTGAGGTGCCGCTTGGGGCGTTTCGCACGGCGCGCGGCCCGGTCTTTCTCAAAGGCTACTGGCAGGGCGAGGCGTTTTTTCCGGCCTTCAAGGGCGAGCTCGCGCGCCGCCTCCTCGCCTGCGCCCCGCTCGCCGCCGACGCGCGTTGGCTCGCCGCCGTGCGTGCCCCCGGCGCGATCGCGTTGCACGTGAGGCGCGGCGACTACCTCACGGCCACGGCCGACATCCCGCACTATCGCGTGCTCCCGCCCGACTACTATCGCGCCGCGCTGCGCGCGCTCGCGCCGGCGGGTGAAGCGACCCGCGCCGTGGTTTTTTCCGACGATCCCGCCTGGTGTGCCGCCCATTTGGCGCTCGGCGTCCCGACCCTGGTCGTCGAACGCGCCTCGTCCGAGGCGAGCGCCGCCGCCGATCTGCTGTGCCTCGCGCAAGCGCGTGCGCTCGTGACGGCCAACAGCACGTTTTCCTGGTGGGCCGCTTGGATTGCCACGCAACGCGGCGGCGCGCGCGTCGTCGCGCCCGCCGTGTGGTTCGACGATCCGGACTACGCGGAGTGGCAGCGGCAGCTCCGCGTGCCAGGCTGGATGTCGCTCTGAGCGCTGTTTCCGCGACTGCTTTTCGCCCCATGCCACAACTAGCCGCAGCCACGCCGTCCCCACCGCCCCCGGCCGCGCGCCTCGATGTCGTCTACACTTGGGTCGATGGCGGCGAGGCGGGGTTTCAGCGGCGACTGCGCGAGTTTTCCACCGCGCCCGCCGCGACCAACGCCGAGCGCTACCGGGATCCGGCGGAGCTGCTTCGCCATAGCCTGCGGTCGATGGAAACGTTTTTCCCGGACTTCGGCCGCGTGTTTCTCGTCACGGCGCGACCGCAGGTGCCCGCGTGGCTCGACCGGGCGCACCCTCGGCTGTCCGTCGTGCATCACGACGCGTTTTTCGACGACCCCGGCGCGCTGCCGGCATTCAACAGCAACGTCATCGAGAGCTTCCTGCACCGTGTGCCGGGCGTCACGCCGCGTTTCCTCTATCTCAACGACGATTATTTTTTCGGCGCGCCCTGCTCTTCCGCCGACTTCGTCGCGCCCGACGGCCGTCCGCGCGTTTGCGGCAGTTTCTTCGGCGAGCGTTTCCGCGCCCGCGTCTACGAGCGCCAGCTGGTCTCGTTCGGCGCGCTCGAACACGGCCCGCTCCTGGTCGACCGCGCCGAGTGGATCGCCGCGCTCGCCACGGCGCCCGCGGAAATCGCCGCGCTGCGTCGCCATCGCTTCCGGCAGCCCGACGACCTGCGCCCCGACCGGCTCTACCGGTGGTATTTGCTCGCGCGCGGCCGCGGCGTCGCCGAGCCGGCGTGGCGTTACCTGCGTTACGCGCGCTTCCTGAAACTCCGCGACGATCCGGTAAGACTTGCCCGCCAACTCGCCCGGCTCCGCGCCGCGCGCCCGAAATTCTTCTGCCTCAACGACGACCTCGGCCCCGCGCCGCAACCGGCCTCGTTCGCGGCGGTGACGGGTTTCCTCGCCGACTATTTCCCGCAGCCCAGCTCATTCGAGCGCACGCCGCCAGACTAGCGTCCGCCACGCGAACTCGCCGCCACCGCCCGCACGTAGCGCGGCAGCCACAGCGCAAACAGCGCGCATTCGTAGAGCGCGACGCCGCCGGCAAACCACGCCAGCTTTCCCAGCGCGCCCGCCACCGCCAGCCCGCCGAACGCCGCGAGTTGTTCGACCGGCCGCCCGAGGTTCGCGAGACTCACCGTGCGCCCGATCGCGCCCGGCAGCGGCGGCTCCCAGCGCACCCGCTCCCGCGTGCAGGCGTCAAACGCATCCTCCAGCCCGCGTTGCGTGAGTAGCAGCACCGCAAGCGCGAGCCCGATCTCGCGGCCGTGCCGCGCGACGAACCCGCCCTCCGGCGCATACGCCAGCGCGCCCACCGCCACGAAATAGCCGGCCCAAAACAGCAGCGTGCAACAGCCGTCCAGCATTCCGCCCACGGGGCTCGACCGGCCCGTGACCCGCGCGATGCTCCCGTCGACGCAGTCGAGCACCATCATCGCGACGCCCAGTCCCGCGACCCAGCCCGCCGCCCCCGCGCCGAAAATCCACGCCGCCGCCGGCATCGCCACCGCGATCCCAAAACCGATCGCGGTCACCCCATCGGCGGAAAACCCGAGCAGCAGGAACAGCGGCGTCACGAGGAACGACACCGGCCGGTAGATGAGGAACGCAAAAAAATCCGAGCGTTTTTCGTCGGCGCGCTTCTCCGGCGGGTGGGTTTGCCGGATCTCGGCCAGCAGACGGCGATAGCGGGCGATCACGGGTCCGACAGTTGTCACGCCGCCGCGCCGCGCGACACCTTTTTGATCCGCGCAATCCAGTGGTCGCAGGTGAGCTTATCCAGCAGCGCCGCATCGAACCGCCCCGCCAGCTCCGCGTGCCACCGCGCGAGCCGCACGGCGGAAATTTCCTCCCACCCCTCGACGATCACGACGGGAAAATTCTCCTCGCGATAGAGCCGGTCGAGCGGCGACGTGCGCACGATGGGGATCGTGCCGAGCGTCAGGGCCTCCCACGTGCGGAAACAATCGAGGCCGTTGCCGTGCGGTGAGACCTCGAAGGCGAAGTCGCCATGCGCCCGCCAACACGCGTCCTGCCGCAGCCGTCGCGGCACGAAGTGGCAGCCCGGATTGGCGCGCAACGCCTCCCACGCCTCGCGCCGCGCCGGGTGGCGGCGCAAGTCGGGCCGCGCGATTTTCTCGTTCTGGTGAAACGTGCAGAGCGCCCGCGCCGGCCGCGCGACCGTCGGCCGGAGCGTCGCGCGCACCCGCAGCAGCCCCGCCTGATCACCGAGGTCGTTGCGCGAAAGCGTCGGATCCCAGGGCGTGCGCCGCAGCAGCATCGTGAGCGCGAAGCCGAGGCGTTTTTCGAGCTTGTTGAACACCGGGTTATCCAGGCCGATCGGCACCGGCGTGAGGCGCGCGTGCGGCGCGGCGCGGTCGCAGTTCTGCGCGAACCAGTGGCGGATCTTGGGGTGTGCAAGCAGATCCGCGTGCGGGCCTGGCGCGCTGGCGTCGGACTCCCCGGTCACAAGCACAATCTCGCCGGAGATTTCCGGGAGCAGGTGCCGCGCGAATTCGCCCAGCAACTCCGTCTTCACATGCACCGTCGCGCCCGGCGCCAGTGCGCGCGCCGCCGCACGTAGGGCCGCCACCGGCGCGGGCGGGCGTCGCGCGTGCGTCACGTTGGTCCCGAAATCCACCACGAAATCGCATGCTTCCCGCAGCCCCTCGCTGTGCAACAGGTGGGGCGTCGGCAGCGGTGAGCAGTGGCATCGCCCGCCGCGCCGGCTTTCGGCCGTCGGCGGAGTCGACTGCGCGCGCCGCGCCGCCACCAGTCCTGCCGACCCGCGGAGCGAGCGCAACAACCAGGCTTCGAGGTGGCGGATCATTATGTTTTTCCGCTCGGTATCATCGGCTGTCTTCCCGGGAGAGCGGCGCCGGCGCGAGCGACTCCACCAGCATCACCAGCACCGCCGCGCTCACCACCAACGGCAGCGCGACGTAGCGGTCTTGCAGGTGTTGCGCCGACACCGCCATCGCGCTCGCGTAGCAATGCAGCAACAGCAGCGGCGGCACCAGCGCGCCGAGCGGGCGAGTGGTTTTCCCGGCCCGTGTCGCCGCGCGCCGCGCGCCCCACACGGCCACGAGCACGAGCGGCCCGAGCCAGAAAAACGCCTTCCACTGGATCATCCGCGCGGTGACGGCGTGAAGCGCGTAGAGGGTGTTGGCGGGTGGGGCGAGTTGTTCAGCAAAGCCGGCGCCCAGACTGGTCGACAGCGGGAGCGCCACGAGCTCGCTCTCGTAGTGGCGCGTGGCGCGCGCCTCCGGGACGCTCGCGAGCAGCGCCTTGCGCGCGATCATGTAGTCAACGTGATCGTGCACCGCCGCGCCGAAAAAAACGTGCCCGTAATACTTCGCCGCCAGCCGCAGATGCACCGCCGTGTCCTGCGCCAGCATCGCGCGCAGCACGCGCCGCTTCGCCGCCACCAGCTCCGCGGGCCGGACCGTTGCCCTCGTCGCGGGCGTGAGCGGCGAGGCAAACACCACCGCGTGATCGAGCGAGACCGCGTGCCGGCGGACCGCCGCGAAATCGATCACGAGGTCGCGACCGTCGGCGAGGCGCAGGGTCTCCGTGCCGCTCGGGATGGTGCGCGCGACGTCGACCTCGTTCAACGCCGGCCGCCACAGCATCGTCAGGTAGAAAATGTCGGGAAACGCGACCGCCGCGCCCACCGCCAACCCCAGCGGGCTCGCCGCCACGAGCCCCGCGACGACGAGACCGAGCCGCCGCCGCTCTGCGAACTTCCGCCGCAGCGCGCAGAGCACGACGAGCCCGATCGTGAACACGAAAATCAGTTTCACCGCCGTCATTGCCAGCGCGATGAGCAGCGCGCGGCGCCAGCGTTGCCGCGCGAGCGCCGTCAGCAGCAACAGCCCGAGCGAGAGCAGTAGCCCGTCCGGGAAAAGCAGTTTCTGGAGGTAGGTGACCGACGGCAACGCCGCCAACAGGTAGAGCGCACTCCGCCCGGGCGCGCTGCGCACATGCGTCGTCACGAACGCCCGGACCGCGCACACAAAAAGCGCCGCCTGCGCAAAAAACACGGTGTTGACCGACGTGAGTCCGAGGCTCGTCGTTGCGATGAACACGGGATACCCGATCGCGCGCATCGCGGTCACGCCCGCGACGTGCCAGCCGTCGTTCAGCAGCGAGCGCGCGATGAAGAGGTAGTCGTTGGGGTCGCCGTTGAAATCCGACGGCACCATGAGAAAGCACCACGCCGTCAACGCGACCAACACGCCAAACGCCCACGGCTCCACGCGGGAAGCCGCGCGGGAGCCCACGAGGGAAACCGCACGCGATCCGGCGGCGGTGAGTAGGCGGAGAAAATTCATGGGCGGGCGCGTGGTGCGGCGTAGAGCGTTTCGAGGCGCGCGGCAATTTCCGCGATGTCGTAGCGTGCGGCGAGCGCCAGCGCGCGCGTCGCGCACGCGGCGTGCGCCGCCGGATCGGCGACGAGCGCGCGCACGGCGGCGGCCAGCGCCGCCGCGTCGCCCGGCGGGACGAGTGCGCCGACGCCCGCATCCGTGAGCCACTCCGCGTGCCCGCGGATCCGCGTGGCCACGAGCGGCACGCCGTGCGCCAACGCCTCCAGCGAGACGAGCCCGAAACTCTCGCCGCCGAGCGAGGGCACCACGCACACGTCGGCCACCGCGTAGGCGGCGTCGCGCGCCGCCGCGCTCGTGGCCCCGCCCATCGTGCCCGCCCCGAGTTCGCGCAACACAAATTCCCCCGGCGCCTCCTGCTCCAGTCGCCGCATCGCCGCGCGCAGCACGCCGAGGCCCTTGCGCGGCTCGTCGCCGCGTCCGACGAAGAGCACGTGCACCGGCCGCCCCGGTGGGCGTGCGGCGCGGCGGGCGCCAGCATGGGGGAGTCGCACGCCGTTTGGCACCACCGTCATCGGCGCCGGGTGATACTGCGTCGCGAAGTCCCGCGCCGCCGCCGACACCGCGATGCGCGCGTCGAGCTGCCGGTTAATCCAGCGGCACCACGGCCACGCCCAGAGGTAGCCGCGGCTCGTCTCGGAAAACGTGTGAAACGTCCCCACGCGCCGCGCCGCGCCCGCGTGGATCAACGCTAACGTGTTCAGCGTCGGCAGAAACGGCTCCTGCGCATGCACCACGTCCGGCCGAAACTCCCCGATCAGCCGCCGCATCGCCGCGCCGATCCGCAGGTCGAGCGTCACGCGGCTGCGCGCGCCGTTGAGCGGCCACACGGCCACGCGCCCGAGCCGCACGATGCGCGGGTCGTCACGGAAGACCTCCGCCGACGCCGGGCCGACGAGCCGCACCGCGTGCCCGCGCGCGGCGAGCGCGTCGAGCAGGAGCAGCGCCTGGTGGTTCACGCCGCCGGGCACGGCCAAATCATACGGCGTTGTGAGCAGCACGCGCATTTTCGCCACGCTCGGCGGCGCGCGCGCGCCGGTCAACCGCCGTGTCCGCGCCGTCTCGCGTCGTTGACACCACCTCGTGTTCCCAAACTCTCGCCGGCTCCCAGAAATGCCGCCCCCGCTTCGCCGAATCCTCTGTGCCGCCGCGCTCCTGCTCGGCGCGTCCGCGCGCGCGGCCGAGCCGCCGCCGCCGGAGACGGTCTCGCTGCGCGACGCCGTGCTCGGCGCCCTCGCGCGCAACCCCGCCCTCGCCGTCCGCCGCGAGGAAATCGCGCAGCGCGAGGCGCGCGGGCTCCAGGCCGCCGGCGAATTCGATCCGCATCTCTCGGCGCTCTTCAACGCCACGCGCAACCGCGCCCCCGGCGTCAACCGCGAGGCCCTCACGTTTCAGAGCTACCTCCGCAACGCCGGCGTCGACAGCCCCGCGCTCAACGACTCCCTCGACCCGCTCGCGACCGCCAACGTCGTGCGCGTCGACGATTTCAACTACCAGCTCGGCCTCGCCCAGAAACTGCGCAACGGCATCGTGTTCGGCCCGGTCGCCTCGGTGAATGTCAACGAGGGCCTCTCGCCCGTCATCGCGCCGCTCACGACCGGGCGCGTGAGCCTCGTCGTGCAGGTGCCGTTGCTGCGCGGGCTTGGCGCCGACAGCACCGGCGCGCGCGAGGCGGCGGCGCGCGGCGAGGCCGAGGTCGCGCGCCTGCTCTACCGCCACGAGCTCGCCGCGCAGGCCGCGCGCACGGCCGGCGCGTATTGGGCCAGCCGCGCCGCCGCCGAGGCCGCCGCGATCCGCCGCGACACCGAGGCGCGCGCCGCCGATCTGCTCGCGGCGATGCGGCCGCTCGTGACGGCCGCCGTGCTCGCGCCCGGCGCGCTCACGCAGGCCGAGGCCAACCTCCTCGAGAAACACGCCGTCCGCCTCGAGGCCGACCTCGCGGCGAGCACGGCGCACACCGAGCTCGGCCGCGCGCTGGGCCTCGCGCCCGCGCACCTCGCGCGCACGCCGCGCGCGACCGATGCGTTTCCCGCCGTGCCGGCCGCCCTCGACGGCGCGCCCGAGAAAATTTCCGCCTGGATCGCCTTCGCCCTCGCGCACCGCGCCGATCACCAGGCCGTGCGCCACAGCCGCGAGCCCGCCGCCTTGCTCGCGCGCAAGGCCCAGCGCGATCTCCTGCCGCGCCTCGATCTCGCGGTGCAGGCCGGCTACGCCACGCTCAGCGCGGGCCGCAACGCCCTCGACGGCCTCTCCGAGCGGCGCACCGGCGGCAACGGCGCGCTCACCGTCAGCCTCGACTGGCCGCTGCGCAACACCCTCCAACGCGGCGAACTCCGCGAAGCCCGCGCCCGCGAACGCGAGGCCGAGGCGCGCCTCGCCGTGCTCGTCGGCGATATCGCCGGCGAGGTCGCGACCGCCGTGCGCGAGGCCGCGCTGCGCGCCGAACTCGTGGCCGCCGCCGAGCGCGCGCTCGCCGTCGCCGAGCGCGCGGTGCGCCAGGAGCGCGAACGCCTCGGCCTCGGCGAGACGAGCCTGCCCGACGTGATCGCGTTGGAAAACTCCCTCGGCGAGGCGCGCCTGCGCCTCACCGCCGCGCGCGCCGGCTTCGCGGTCGCCGTCGTCCGGTTTCGTTTCGCCGTCGGCTCGCTCTTCGCCGGGCAGTCCGCCGAGGGCGCGTTTGAACTCGCCAACCTGACCCAACTCCCCGCCTCGCCGTGAAAAACTTTTCCGCCCTTCTGCTCGCCGCGGGCCTCGCCCTCGCCGGCGCGCGCGCCGAAACCGTCTCCGCCCTCGGCCGCCTCGTGCCCGCCGGCGGCGTGATCGACGTCGTGGCGTTCGGCGGCGATCTCGTCGAGGCCGTGCTCGTGCGCGAGGGCCAGTGGGTCGAGGCCGGCACGCCGCTCGCGCGCGTGCGCGGCCTCGCTCTCGCGCAGGCGCGGCTCGCGCAGATCGAGGCCGAGACGGCCGCACAACTCGCCACCGCCGCGAGCGACCTCGCGCTCGCGCGCGAGCGCCTCGCCGCCACCGAGGCGGAGGACGCGATCCTCGCCGCGCGGCTCAAGCGCATCGTCGACGTGAAGGACAACGCCGTTATCGCGCCCGACAAGATCGAGGAGCGCCAGCTCGCGCGCGGCGAGTCCGCCCTGCGGCTCGCGGTCGCGCGCGATGCGGTCGAGCGCGCGCGCCGCGTCGAGGAGGTCGCGCACCGCACCGCCGCCGCGCGCCTCGCCGAGGCGCGCCTGCCCGTCGTCGAGCGCGAGCTCCGCGCCCCGC
>JBEANZ010000126.1:0-3503 GCA_041165185.1 Verrucomicrobiota bacterium
CGGAGCAGCGGGCGGCGGCGCAGGGATTTTACGACCTTGAAGCGCACCACGCCGTCGTAGCGCACCGCCAGCGGCGCGAGGCCCACGGCGGCGTAGAGTTTTCCAAGGCTGCGCGGATCGAAGAGGCTCACGTGGATCTCGGGCGCGCAGTAGCGGTAGTGGATGCCCTGCCGGCGCGCGACGGGGCCGGCCATGTTGCCGGTCGTGAGGAGGAGCAGGCCGCCGGGCTTGAGGAGCCGCGCGATCAACGCGAGCGCCTTGGCGGGCTCGGGCAGATGTTCGACGACCTCGATCATGCTGATGATTTCGTAGCTGGCGGCGGGTTCGTGTTCGAGGGCGGCGAGATCGAGGATGCGGAAACGGTCGGCGCGGGCGAGGAGGTCGGCGTAGGAGCCGAGGTCGTGGCCGGTGAGCGCGAGCGGGCGGCCGGCGAGCGTGGCGCGTTCGCGGAGGTATTTGAGGAAGCCGCCCGCGCCGCAGCCGAAGTCGAGCCAGTGCAGCGGAGAGTAGCGAGTAGCGGGTAGCGGGTAGCGAGTAGCTGGGTTCGACGCCGGTGCCAGGCTCGTCGCGCCGAGTTGTTCGCTGCTGCTGAAAAACGTTTCCGCGATGCACGTGAGGTCGTCGAATTCGAGGCCGCGGTCGGTGCGGCGCCAGTCGCGGTATTCGGACTCGTAGTCGACGTAGGGGTCGGGGCCTTGGCCGCGGTAGTAGGCGTCGTCGTAGATTTCGAAACCCGCGAAGGGCTCGACGAAGAGCAGGCCGCAGTCGGCGCACGCGTAGAAATCGAACTCGCGGCGGAGAAACTCGCCGCGTTTGCGGCCGCGGTGCGCGACGTGGGCCGAGCCGCACGCGCGACAAATCGGGGCGGTCATGCGGGGCGCGCCGGGCGCAGCGCAAAGACGACGGCGGCGAACAAAATCACCGCACCGACGCCGGCGAGGGCGAGGTGGCGCGGCCAGTTCTTCGGCACGCAGCGGACGACGACGCGGTAGTCGCCGGCGCGATCGACGACGATGCCTTTGAAGGCGTGGTTCACGCGGAGGAGGGGGACTTTCTTGCCGTTCACCTCGGCGCGGAAATCGCCCGGCCACCATGCTTCCGTGAGCACGACGACGCCGGCGCCGCTCGCGCGCACGTCGAACGCGGTGGTGTTTTCAGTGAGCTTGAAGTTGGTCGCGGTCGTCGTCGTGCGGGTGTCGAGGTCGCGGCGGAGCGCGGCGAGCGCGGGCTGTCCGGCGAGGTCGGTGCGCTGGGCGGCGGCGAAGGGGCGGCCGGCGGCGGATTTTAGTTTCGCGGTGAATTCGGCGGGCGCGTCGTAGATGTCGAGCCGGTCGGTGAAGAACGCGCGCGGCCACGCCGTGGGACTCTCGTAGATGTCGAGGTCGGCGGCCTTCACGAATTTGAGCGAGCGCCCGAGCACGCCCTGATCGCTGGCGAGGTCGAGATACCAGCGGACGTTGAACGCGTCGAAAAAGGGGCGCGCGGCGGCGACCGTCGCCGGCTCGACGTAGAGCCGCCAGTCCCACACGCGCTCGACGCCGCTCGCGTCGACGAGCTCGCGCAGCCACGGGTTCACGAGGCCGTCGGGACCGTGGATGCCCTCCAGGCCGTAGACGCCCGTCCAGCCGGGAAAAAAATTTCCGTGCAACCCAAACGCGCGCGCCGGGGTGCGGCGCGTTTCCCCCTGAAGAAACTCCACGGCATCCGACGGCGCGTGAAAATCCACGCGTGTCGCCGGGTGCGCAACGTAGTCGCGGAAGCCCACGGCATCGGCGTGCATCCCGTGCCGCCAGAGCAGCGTCGCGACCGCGACCGCGCCGACGAGCGCGAGCGCGGGCGTGAACGCGGCCCGCAGGAGCGCGCGGCGCGCGACCCACGCGAGCGCGGCGCTCGCCGCGAGCATCACCGCGAGCGCGGTCCACACCTCGGGGCGCACGGGCAGCGACTGGCCGGGGAGGATGACGGTGAACGCGGAATTCAGCCCGAAGATCGCGCGATGCGCGGCCTGCCCGAACGCGATCCACGCGAACACGAGCGCGAAGAGCAGCAGCGCCGCCGCCCACAGATCGCCGCGCACCTCGGGCGTGCCGAGGCGGCGGAGCGCCGTCGCGAAACCCATGCCGCCCACGACGGACCAGAGCACGAGGAGGGCGCAGGTGAAGGTGTTGTCGACGTGGGCGATGTTGGCGAGGAACGGCACGCGCACGATCCACGCGGCGGGCACGAGGCCGAAGGCGAGCGCGAGCGGCACGAGCGAACTCCCGGCAATCGCGAGCGCCGCGCGGTGGGCGACGTGCGTGCGCAGCGTCGCAAGAAAATAGAGCACGCCGAGGAGGAGCAGGAAATTGAGCGACGGGTTGAACATCCGCTGCTCCGCCATGAGCGGCCGATAGAAGATCTCGTCGAACGCGCCGAGGAGGAGCGCGGGCTGAATTTGGAACGCGCTGGCGGCGTTGTAGCCGGTGTAGGAATTTTTCAGCGCGTGGAGAAACGTCGCCCAAATCGGCGCGGTGAGCATCGCGAAGACGACGCCGGCGGCGGCGAGCGCGGCGAACTTGGTAAGGCGGGCGCGCCACGGCGTGGCGGACGCGAGCAGCACGCACGCACCGGAAAAATTCATCGTGAGGAGGAGCATGTAGGCCTCCTTCACGGTGCCGCTGTTCATCAACGCGAGGTTGGCGACGATGAGAGCGGCGGCCCACAGCGTGGTCGCGCGCGCGCCCGCGGCCTGCGTTGCCCGCACCCAGCAGTAGAGCGCCCACGGCGCGTAGCACACGCTGAAAAACGCGGGGTGATTCAGCCGGTAGGCGAAAAAGCCGAGGAAGGGCGCGGCGAGCGCGACGAGGAGGGCGGGGAGGAGGACGGGGCGGCTGATGACGGCAATTTCGCCGCTGTGTTCGGTCGGGTCGTGGTCAGTTGTAGGGCCGCCGCGTGCCGGCGTGCCGTCGCGATTATCACGTCCGTCGCGTGACGGCGCGGCGGCAAGCGCCGGCCCTACGGTGGAACCGATTTCCCCGGCTCCGCGCGTGACCGCCAACACGATTAACCCGAGCCCCACGGCGAAGAGCCACTTCGCGATCAGGTATTTCACGTCCCACGCCCACGCGGCGCCGTTGCACGCGATCACGAACAGGTGCAGCGGGTCACCGAACATCGACTGGCCCTGGCCGAGCAACGGGGTGCCGGCGGAGTTGTAGCGGTTCCACACCGGCGCCTCGCCCTGCGCGAGCGCGCGGCGCTGCATCATCGAGTAGGGCACGTGCTGCCACATGATCGCGCCGACGTCGGTGCCCTTCACGTCGACGACCTCGCGCTCCGAATAGCCGGGGAGGGCGGGGTAGTTGTCGTAGAGGAGAATCGTGCCGTGGTTGGGCGAAACAAAACTCTTCCCGAGAAAAACCACGGGATACGCGCTCGCCACCACGGCGACGGCCGCGACGAGAGCGACGGCTCGGCCGGGTCGCGCCGCGAGCCGGCGCGCGGCGGCGGCGAGAGCGGCCCCG
>JBEANZ010000127.1:0-3578 GCA_041165185.1 Verrucomicrobiota bacterium
GTGCGCGCGGGCGGGGCAAACGCCCTCGGCGCGGTCGTCGCCGAGGGTTGGTATTCGGGCTACGTCGGCTACGGCCTGCTCGTCGGCTACGGCCCGAACAAAGTCGGCCGCTACTTCTACGGCAAGGTCCCCGCGTTTCGCGCGCAGCTCGAAATCGATTACGCGGATGGCACGCACGAGACCATCGCCACCGACGAGAGCTGGCGCGTGACCGACCGCGGTCCCACGCGCGAAGCCGATCTCATCATGGGTGAGAGCTATGACGCGCGCGCCGAACTCGGCGGCTGGTCCGCGCCCGGCTACGACGCTAAATCGTGGGCTGCCGCCGTGCGCGCCGAAACCAATCCGCGCGCAAAGGCCGTCTACTCCGACGCCGCGGGCCAGCGCGACATGGACCTCGGCTTCGTCGCGTCACCGAAGATGCAGGCTTACTCCGCGCCGCCGATCATTGTGACACAGGAACTCGCCGCAAAGAGCGTGACCGAGCCGAAGCCTGGCGTGTTTGTTTTCGACCTTGGGCAAAATTTCGCGGGGCTCGTGCGGCTCAAAGTGAAAGGCGCCGCGGGCACGCAGGTGCGGTTGCGCTACGGCGAGATGCTGCACAAAGACGGCAGCATCATGACGGAAAACCTCCGCAAAGCCCGCGCGACGGATTTCTACACACTGCGCGGCGACGCGGCCGGCGAGACGTGGACGCCGCGTTTCACCTATCACGGTTTTCAATTTGTCGAGCTCACTGGCCTCGCCACCAAACCCGCGCTCGACGCCATCACCGGCCTCGTGCTCCACAACGACACTCCGCTCGCCGGCAATTTCGAGTGCAGCGATCCGGTGCTCACGCAGTTTGGCCGCAACGCCCAGTGGACCCAGCGCGCCAACTTCGTCGAGATTCCCACCGACTGCCCGCAACGCGACGAGCGCCTCGGCTGGATGGGCGACGCTCAGGCCTACGTGCGCACCGCGAGCTTCAACGCGGACGTCGCCGCGTTTTTCACCAAGTGGATGGACGACGTCGTCGAATCGCAGCGCAGCTTCGGCGCGTATCCCGACTACGCGCCCTATCCGATGGCGCACGGTGGCGGCGGTAAGACCTTCGGCACCGGCTGGACCGATGCCGGCATCATCTGCCCGTGGACAATTTGGCGGGTTTACGGCGACACGCGCATGCTCGAGCGCCACTGGGCCTCGATGACGCGCTTCATGGAATGGCGCCACGCGAGCACGACGCCTGAGGGACTCGGCAACAGCCTCGGCAACCCGTGGGGCGACTGGCTCAACGTCAACGAGACGACGCCCGTTGAGTTCATCGACACCTGCTACGTCGCGCTCGACTGCATGTTGATGGCCGAGATGGCCACCGCGCTCGGCCGCCCGCTCGAGGCCGCCACCTACAAGGCGCGGCGCGCGAAGACGCAGGCCGCGTTTACGAAAACCTACACGAAGCCCGACGGCACGCTCACCATCGACACGCAGTCGGCCTACGTGCTCGCGCTCACCTCCGCACTCATCCCCGAAAAACAAATCCCCGCCGCCGTCGCGACGCTCGTCGCCAAAATCGCGAAAAACGATCACCGCATGGCGACAGGTTTCCTCGGCACAAAGTCGCTGCTCCCCGCGCTTTCCACCTATGGCCAGCACGACGAGGCAGCGCGGCTTTTCCAGAGCCGGAAATTCCCGAGCTGGGGCTACGAGGTCAGCAACGGCGCGAACTCCGTGTGGGAACGCTGGGACAGCTTCACCGCCGAGCACGGTTTCAACGGCGCAAATGGAAACCAGAATTCCGCGATGAACAGCTTCAGCCACTATGCGTTCGGCGCCGTGATGGAGTGGGCCTACCGCTACCTCGCAGGCATCGACACCGTCGACGCCGGCTACCGCCGCATCGTGATCATGCCGCGCCCGCCGACGCCCGGCAGCAACCCCGACCAGACGCCGATCCATTGGGTGAAGGCGCACTACGACTCCATCAACGGCCGCATCGCGAGCGCCTGGAAACTGGAGAACGGCACCTTCACGCTCGACGTGACGATCCCCGCGAACACCACCGGGATGATCTTCCTGCCCGGTGCGACGGCCGAGCGCACGACCGAGAGCGGCGCGCCGCTCGCCATCGGGAAGATCGTGGGCGTCCGCTCAATCGATCCCGCTGGCGATGCGTTGCACGTGGGCCTCGGCGCCGGCACCTATCGCTTCGTAGTGCGGCCCGCGCCGTAACCCGGCGGCTCCCGCTTGCGGGAGGCCCGAGTCTTACGGCCCGCGCTCAAGCAACTTCGTGATCGGCGAAACTCCCCTACTCCACCCAAACATCCCCCTGCGAAGCGAAAGAGAATGTTGGTTCCTCGCTGTTTTCAGTGGATCGACGGGAGCCCGCTCAGAAGCACCGAAGGGGCGAAAGTCGAAAGCCCAGGGCAACGCCCTGGGATTTCGGTTGAAAAAAGCTCTTCGCCCTGAAGGGGCGACGCCCTCGTCCTGTTTCGCCCTTTCAGGGCTTGGATTCGCGGGGGAACATTTCCCAGGGCGTTGCCCTGGGCTTTCAACTTTTCGCCCCGTTGGGGCTCCCAATCCTCGACAGCTACCCACCAAAAACAGCGAGGAACCAGAATACTGCTAGGCAGCGCGTCTGGCGCGTCGCCAACGAGCAGGTCTGAAATCGGGCGCAGCCGGCGCGGCTGGAAATTCCCGAACAGCACGTGCCCGCCTCGATGAGCGGCTACTATCCGAGTCACGAGGCGGGACGCCTCGTCCACGACAGGGCTGAGATCAAAAACTAATTCCCGCGCTCAGCCGGTAGGTGCGGCCGGGTTGCCAGGTGGCGCCGTAGAATTTGTCATCGTCGGCGAGGTTCGCGATGTTGAGCTGCCACGTCGTGTTGTAGCGGCCGATTTTGCGGCGGTAGCCGGCGTTGAAATCGTAGATGTAGTGCGCGGGGACGAGGCGGGCGTCGATCGTGATGGCGCCGGTGTTGGTCGCGACGGTGATGAGCTCGGCTTCGCGTTTGCCGAGGTATTTTGCGGCGAACATCATCCACGTGCCCTTCAGCGCCTCCTGTGTGAACTCGTAGCGCACGAAGGCGGTGCCGGTGTATTTTGAAATGTCCGTGGACGGTTTGCCGAGGTAGCGGCTCGAGCTGCCGCCGGCGGCGACGAACGCGCGCTGCGCGGCGAGCCGGATCGGATCGGGATTCGCGGGTTCGGCGAAGGGCGCGATTTCCTTGATCTGCACGTCGTTCATCGAGGCGCCGATGTTGAAGCGCAAATTCCGCAGCGGCACGTAGTCGATCTTGAGGTCGCCTCCCTTGGAATCGGTGGAGGTTTTCACGAAGGCTTGGAAGCCCGATCCGTTCGTGGTGCCGGTCGGCGAGATAAGGAGGTTTTGGATCGCGGCGCCGAACTGCACGGGGCGGTCCTTGTCGCTCATCGCGAAGCCGGCGAGGTTCACGAGCAGCTTGCCCTTGAACAGATCGAAGCGGACGCCGGTCTCGATGTTGCGGACGGTCGCGCCGTCGAGCGGGTTGCCGTTGCCGTCGTAGGCGGAGTAGGCGGGGCCGACGTCGATCGAGCTCATGGTGTTGGCGTAGA